>NZ_JANX01000813.1 GCF_000767795.1 Inquilinus limosus MP06
GCACCGCGTCCAGCACCTGCGCCGCCTGCTGCCGCGCGGCCTCGGTGCCCTGGCGCAGGACGGCGCGGACCTCGCCGGGCTCTTGCGCCAGGGCGGCGCGGCGCTCGCGGATCGGCCCCAGCAACGCCTCCAGCACCTCCTCCAGCCGGCGCTTCACCGCCATGTCCGGCAGGCCGCCGGCGCGGTAGCGGCGCTTGAGGTCGGCCACCGCCGCCGGGTCGGGATCGAAGGCGTCAAGATAGGCGAAGACGACATTGCCCTCGACCTTCCCTGGATCCTCGACCCGCAGATGGCCGGGATCGGTGTACATGCGGCGGATCTTGGCGCGCACCGTGTCGGCGTCGTCGCGCAGGTCGATGGCGTTGCCGGCCGATTTGCTGGCCTTGCCTTGGCCGTCCAGCCCCGGCAGGCGCGGCGTGGTCGACAGCAGGATCCGCGGCTCCGGCAGCACCGCGGCGCCGGCCAGGCGGTTGACCGCGCGCACGATCTCCACCGTCTGCTCCAGCATCGGCGCCTGGTCGGCGCCGACCGGCACCAGCGTCGCCGCCACCGCGGTGATGTCGGCCGCCTGGCCGACCGGATAGCACAGGAACCCCGCCGGCAGGTCGCGGGCGAAGCCGCGCTGGCGGATCTCCTCGCGCACCGTCGGGTTGCGCTCCAGCCGCGCCACGGTGACGAGGTTCAGGTACAGCATCGCCAGCTCGGCCATCTCCGGCACCGCCGATTGCAGCACGATGGCGCTGCGGGCGGGGTCGAGGCCGATGGCGAGGTAGTCGAGCGCCACCTCCATCACGTTGCGGCTGACCCGGCCGGGGTCGGCGGCGTTGTCAGTCAGGGCCTGCAGGTCGGCGATCAGCACGAACTGCCGGCACAGGCGCTGCAGCCGCAGCCGGTTGGCCAGGGAGCCGGCGTAATGGCCGAGATGCAGCGGCCCGGTCGGCCGGTCGCCGGTCAGCACGACATCGGAAGCGGCGACCTCGGGCGCGGGGGCCTGGGGGGCGAGGGCAAGCATGGACATGGGACGAATCCTTTCGAGCAGGAAGGGGAAGCCGCTCGGATGGATCGCCGTCTCGGGAGATGAAAAGGCCGCTTCCATCGGAGCGGCCTTGGGTGCAGGACGAAGCACGCGCGAGCCGCCGTCAGGCGCTGCGCCACCAATTCCGGAACAGGGTCGCGGTCTTCGTCATGGCCGGCACCCTACAGCAGCCGGGCCGCACGGAAAAGACGGCGACGGGTGGACGCGGCCCCTCCCCTCCGCTATCGACGGGACATGACCGCCGCACCGCACCATATCCCTGGGGCAACCTTCCGGTCCCGGCCATGACCCACGTCACGCCCCAGCTGCTGCTCCGCGCCTATGCCGCCGGGCTGTTCCCGATGGCGGAATCGGCGGACAGCCCGGAGCTGCACTGGTTCGACCCGCCCCGTCGCGGAATCCTGCCGCTGGACGGCCTGCATGTGCCGCGCCGGCTGGCCCGCACGATCAAGGCCGGCCGCTTCAGGGTCACCGCCAACCAGGCCTTCCACGCCGTGATCGCCGGCTGCGCCGCGCCCGCGCCGGACCGGCCGAACACCTGGATCAACGACGAGATCGTCGCCCTCTACACCACGCTGCACCGCGCCGGCTTCGCCCACAGCGTCGAGAGCTGGGACGGCGACGTGCTGGTCGGCGGCCTGTACGGCGTGGCCCTGGGCGGCGCCTATTTCGGCGAGAGCATGTTCAGCCGCGCCACCGACGCCAGCAAGGTGGCGCTGGTCCATCTGGTGGCCCGGCTGCGCGCCGCCGGCTTCGCGCTGCTCGACACCCAGTTCGTGACCGACCATCTGGCCCGCTTCGGCACCATCGAGATCGAGCGCGCCGAGTATCGCCGCCGCCTGGACGCCGCCCTGGCGCTGCGGCCGGACTGGGCGGCCGCCGATCCCGGGCCGGAGCTGGAGCTGTTGCTGCAACGGCAGCCGGAGGAGCGATGACCGCCCTGCCCCTGCGCCGCCGGCCGGTGCCGCCCGGCCCGATCGACGAGGCGCTGCTGCGCTTCGTCGAGGCGCATCCGGTGCCG
>NZ_JANX01000814.1 GCF_000767795.1 Inquilinus limosus MP06
GCCAGTGATCACGGCGCCAGTCCCGACGCCAGTGGTCACGACGCCAGTCACCGCGCCAATGGTCGCGACGCCAATGGTCGCGACGCCAGTGATCGCGACGCCAATCCCGGCGCCAATGGTCCCGGCGCCAGTCCACCTTGGTGGCGAGGTTCGCATCGGCCTGGCCGTTCCACACGGCCGGGGCGGCGACGGGCGCAGGTGCCCGGTCCTGGGCGACAGCGGCGCCGGAGGCGCCGGCGAGGAGCAGGGCCGCCGAAGCGGCCACGAAAAGACGCTTCATTCGAGACAGCATGGGGGCTGATCCCTCTTCCATTGACCGGCGTGGTCCTGGGGCGAAAGCCAACCTTCATCGCCCCCGGATCATCGCGTAACCGTCAGCGCCAGGTGCGGTAGGGACGGCGGTAGTCGCGCCAGCGCCAGTCATGGTGCTGCGAGCGCCAACGGTCGTTGCGCCAATGATCCCGCCGCCAGTCGCGGTGGTCGTTGCGCCAATGATCGCGACGCCAGTCCCGGCGCCAATGATCGCGGCGCCAATCCACCTTGGTGGCGAGGTTCGCGTCGGCCTGGTCGGTCCACACGGCCGGGGCGGCCACGGGGGCGGGCGCCCGATCCCGGGCAACAGCGGCGCCGGACGCGCCGGCGAGGAGCAGGGCCGCCGAAGCGGCCAGGACAAGACGCTTCATTCCAGACAACATAGGGGTGATCCCTCTTCCATCAACCGGCGAAGTCTCCTGGGAAACAGCCGGCTCCCTCATTTCACGCCCTATCCTGAAGATTCCGTCGCCCCGGATGGCTACAACGGCAAGCATACGGCGCCGAACCAAGCCGGAACGCCGCCAAATTTCTTTTAAGACACGAAGAGATCACAAAGAGGACACAATTCGAATTCATCGCGGATTGCAGATCTTCATGAATTCTCAATTTTCAGTAAGGATATCGATTGGCGAACAGCGGCAGCCGGCCCGCCGTTGCATGGCGCAGGCGAGCCCGAGGCCGCCTTTCGGAGAACCTGTTCGAGATCCCCCAACCCGTCATCCCCGCGAAAGCGGGGATCTCGTTACGCTTCGATCGGAAAGAGATTCCCGCTTTCGCGGGAATGACGGCAAAGGATGGGCCGGTTCTCTGAACGGCCTCAGAGAATGGCGAGCGGTGTCTTCCGCCGCGGCGGCGGGAAAGCCTGGTCCAGCGCCGCCAGGTCGGCCTCGTCGAGGGCGAGGTCCAGCGCCGCGCGGTGATCGCGCAGCCGCTCGACCCGGCTGGATTTCGGGATGGCGACGACGCCCTGCCGGGTCAGCAGCCAGGCCAGCGCGACGGTGGCCGGCGCCACGCCGTGCCGGCGGGCGATGCCGCCGAGGACGGCGTTGCCCAGCAGCCGGCCCTGGCCGAGCGGCGAATAGGCCATCACCGGCAGGCCGCGCTCCTGGCACCAGGGCAGCAGGTCCCATTCGATGCCACGGGCCGACAGGCTGTAGCAGACCTGGTCGGTCGCGGTGCGCCCGCCGCCCGCCTCGCCGGCCCAGGTCTCCAGGTCGTCGAGGTCGAAGTTGCTGACGCCCCAGTCGACCACCTTGCCGTCCTCGCGCAGCCGCTCGAACGCCTCGATGGTCTCGGCATAGGGCGTGCGGCCCTGCCAGTGCAGCAGGTAGAGGTCGATCCGGTCGGTGCCGAGGCGGCGCAGGCTGCGCTCGCAGGCCGCGATGGCGGCGGCGAAGCCGGCATTGTGCGGATAGACCTTGCTGACCAGGAACACACCGTCACGGCGGCCACGGATGGCCTGGCCCGTCACCTCCTCGGCCCCGCCCTCGCCATACATCTCGGCGGTATCGATCAAGGTCAGGCCGAGATCGAGCCCGGCGGCCAGCGCCGCCGCCTCGTCCTTCGCCCGGCGCCGGTCCTCGCCCATGCCCCAGGTGCCCTGCCCCAGGACCGGCATGGCGGCGCCGGACGGCAGAACCACAGTGGTCTCGCCCACCGGCCGGCGGCGCAGGCCTTCGGTGCTGCCCCATGCTGACCTCCCTATTCCGCGATCGCCATCCGATCCTGCGGCAT
>NZ_JANX01000815.1 GCF_000767795.1 Inquilinus limosus MP06
CGCTAGCATCACCGTCATTGCGACCCCCCGGCCTCGATTCGAGGGAGGCAATCCAGGGGCCAGTGCGCGCCGGCCCCTGGATTGCTTCGTCGGCTTCGCCTCTTCGCAATGACGATGATGAGGAGGTCTTGAAATGAGCCGGAGCGCGATCGCCATCGCGCTCCGGGCCCCGGACGCCGCGGGCCGCTATTCCGCCCAGAAGACGTCGCTGAGCGCCTGCCCCCAGGGCACGACCAGCCCGCCATCCGCATCCTTGACGATGTTGGTGTAGTCGCTGCACAGCGACATGTGCCAGGCATGCGAGTCGCCGCCCTGGGTCAGGGTCCGGCTGTAGTCGTCGCCGCTGCCGCTGTCCGCGATCGTCAGCCCCGGCACCGGGCTGCTGCGGAAGCTGTAGGGCGGGCTGCAGGTGCCGCTCTCGAACAGCGTCTTGCCCAGCGTGGCCACGGCCATCCTGCTGCGCGGATGCACCCAGTCGTCGCGGCCCCATTTCTCCCAGCGGGTCAGGCCGAACTCCCTGGTCCAGTAGGTGATCTCGACCTGGGTCGCCGGCCCCGGCCCCTGGCCGTCCTTGGCCGAGCTGGAGAAGCGCAGCGAGATCAGGCTGTCCAGCGAGCGGCCGTCCTTGTAGGTGAAGCGGTCGCGCATCCACATCGTGAACGGCTTGGCGAAGCGCTTCGGGCAGCCCGCTGCCTCCGGCTCCCGGCCGTCCTTGTTGGTGACCAGCTTGCTCTGGAACACGGCGAATCCGCCCTGGCCCTCCGGCGGCAGCGTCGCCGGGCCGATCACCCAGCCGTAGCGGAACCGGCCGGAGGTGTCGGGCGCCCCGGCGCAGGACGGGGTCAGCCAGTAGGACAGGGCCACCGGGCTCCAGCTGCCCATGATGTAGCCCCAATGCTCGTCGACCCACTGCACCGAGCCGCCCTCGCGGCCGGTGTCGAGCTTGCCGAAGGTCGGGGCATCGGGCTTGGCGTCCGGGCAGCTGTGGTCGACGCCGCGGTCGTAGAAGCTGACGATGCGGGTGACGCCGTGCTTCTCGATCGGAATGTTGTCCTTCGACACCGTGCCCAGCCGCTGCGGGCAGGGAGCCCCGGGGTTGGGGAAGTTGTGCATGTGGTACGGCACGGCCTCGCCGGCGCGGATGTTGCGGCGCCGGGTGCAGTCGCGGTCGCCCGGGACCAGCGCCGGCTCGATCCGGTCATGCTGGTCGACGCAGACATCCATGATCATGAAGTCTTCCAGCCTGTCGGACTGGGCCTGGGCCCGGGCCGGCGCGGGCGCGGCGGCCAGGCCGAGCCCGGCGGCGAGCGCCAGGGCCGGGAGGAGCGGGAAACGGATCTGCATGCAGTCCCTCATCGTTGCCGGTCGGGCGTGGCTCCCCCGCGGCCAGCATCATCGAAACCGCCAGTCCCGCAAGCGCCCGGATGTCGCACGGAAAGTTTTCATAGGTTTTGTTCGGCGAGGTGATTCGGAGCGGTCCGATTCCCATCCCCGCCGGCGCCCGATAAGGCCGGATTCAGGTTTGCTCGGCACATCATATTGATCTGAAAGCGGATTCCAAACACGAACTGAAAGGTGCCCGGATCCCGTCAATCCCAAGAATTTTGCCTTGCACCGCGATTTCGCACTGCAAAAAGCATGACAGCGGCGACGGTTCGGGCTTAAAACCTTTGCGACGAAACCGGAATCATGAGTGTTCGATGGCCGTGCCGGGCAACGAGACCATTCGCGCTTTGGCCGCATCGGCCAGGGAACGGCAGGTCGTGCCGCTGACCTGGGTGGCGGCGACGCGCGAGCAGGACTACGTCAATCTCGGCGACGCCCTGAGCGCGGTGATGGTGTCGCTGCTGTCGGGCCTGCCGGTCGAGCATGTGGCGCATGAGTCGCGGCGCCTGCGCATGGCTGCGGTCGGCACCATCGGCCACAGCCTGAAGGAGGGCGAGGTCGTGGTCTGGGGCACCGGCAGCTCGCGCTGGCGCAACCCCTCGGCCCCGGCGGGGGAGCGGGTGGCAGTGGCGCCGCTGCCCGGCACGCGGCTGCACATCGC
>NZ_JANX01000816.1 GCF_000767795.1 Inquilinus limosus MP06
GTTCTAATGCAGACATGGTTGATCCCGTCGCAGCCGAAACTCCGCCCGCCGCTCCGCCGGCCGCGGATGAGGCTGCCCGGGAGATCGAGGTGCTGGCCGGGTTGACGCAGCTGGCCCTGGAGATGGCCCGGACCTGCCAGGCCCGCGCCGCCGCCGCCCTCGCGGCCGGCGATCCCGACCGTGCCGGCAAGGCCGAGGCCCGCTTCAGCAGCCTGTTCCTCGGCATCCGCCGCGTCGTCGCGCTCCAGGCCAGGCTGCGCCGGCAGCAGGAGGCGTCCGCCGCAACGCCAGCCCCGGACGAGGCCGCGATGCTGTCCGAGCTGGTCGAGCTCGCGCTGGAGCTGGCCCGCGGTTTCCAGGCCCTGGGCGTCACGGCCGACGATATCGACCGTGCCGCGGATGCCGAGATCCGCTTCAGCGGCCTGTTCCTCGGCATCCGCCGCGCCATAGCGCTCCAGGCCAGGCTGCGGCAGCAGCGGGAGGAGGATCGGCGCAAGGCCGAACAGCGGCGGAAGGACCAGCAGGACGAGAAAGACGACCGGCGCCACGCCGTCGCCCAGGGCGTTGCCCGCGCCATCGCCGCGGTTCCCGACGCCGAGACCCAGGAGCGGCTGACCGTCGATCTCTGGGACCGGCTGACCGAGGACGAGCGCATCGATGTCGACCTCGCCGACACCGCCTTGCCGATCGGAGGCCTGATCGCCAGCCTGTGCCGGTCCCTCGGCCTGCCGCCCGGCGGGACGCCTCCGGCCGGCGGGCCTGCGGCCGGCGGCCCGGAAGACGGGGGAGCGCCCGGGGCCGATCGGGCCGGCTCCGGTCCGAAGGGCCAAGCTTTTGGCCCCGCCTCGCACCGGGCTTCTTCCAATGCCGGTGGCCTCATCCCGGCCGAGGACTCCGGCAAGCCTGAAGGCGAGCGCCGCGTCCATACCGCCGCCGGTGGGGTCTTCAACCCGGACCGGAAACCTGCCCTGCCGTCGCCCGGGGATGATCGGCCGCCCGCCGGCACCGGGCCACCCGGCGCCGGGCCGCCCGACTCCGCGCCGGCGACCGACCATTGCGGCTGACCGCAGGATCGGTCGCCGCCGCCGGAGATATGCACGCATGTCAACTTTCCGCGCTGGCGAGACGTTTCACAACGCACCACTCGCCGTCATTGCGAGCGCAGCAAAGCAATCCAGGACCAGCGCGAACCGGCCCCTGGATTGCTTCGCCTCCTCGCAATGACGATGTCTGGAATTCCGAGAACGTGCCGCTCGTGGGAGAGGCCTGCGCGTGGGCGCTCGGGTATCGCCGATCCGCCTCCGGCCGCGATCACTCGGCGGAGATCTGGGCGGCTCCCGTATCCTCGTCTTCCGCGCCGCCGTCAGCGGCATTTGCCGTCACGTCCCGGTCGACGGGAGGCCTCGCCGCGGCGGGCGCCTCCTCGGGCGCGGTTCGGGTCGCCGGGGCGGTCTCGCAGCCCAGCTCCGGCACCGTCACGATGCGGTGGCCGCCGCGGCCGGCGGCGCGGCAGACGATGAAGCCGCGCTGCTCCATATAGGACAGCAGGCGCCGGGTGCGGCCGACCGACTGGGTGCCGTAGGCGCGGGCGATGGTGGCGTCGGACGGGCAGGGAGCGCCGGCCATCGCCGCCTTGACCAGCAGCAGGAAGATGCCCTGCATGTCCTCCGGCAGCTCGCGCGACAGCCCGGTCGCGTGCTGCCAGGCCGGGCTCTCCGCCGTGTCGGTGTCGACGCCGGCGCGGGCCACGGCCAGCCGAGCGCGGAAGCCGGCCACGGTCGAGCGCCGGGGCGCCGCGGCTGCCGACCCGCTGGATCCGGCAGCGGCACCAGGAAATCCTGGTACAGCACCGAGATCGGGCGGAAGGCCGAATCCTCCTCCGCCACCAGGTCCCGCAGCACCGCGTCGATCGCGGCGTCGCGCTCGGCCTGGGGCATCGGGTCCGCCTCCTCCTCCACCGCAGGGGTGTCGGGGCGGCTACGGATCAGCTGGGCCAGCAGCTCGGCCGTCGATTGCGGCGGCTGCGGCGGCGGCCGGGTCGGGCGC
>NZ_JANX01000817.1 GCF_000767795.1 Inquilinus limosus MP06
TGACGATCGGCACCGGCGACGGCAACGACCTGGTCAACGCCGCCGCCGTGGCGGCCGGCCGCATCGGCCTCACCCTGTCCGGCGGGGCCGGCGACGACCGGCTGATCGGCAGCGCCGGCATCGACACCTTCATCGGCGGCGCCGGGGCCGACCGCTTCGGCCTCGCCGCCGCCGCGCACAGCGTGGTCGGGGCCAAGGCCGACCGCATCGCCGACTTCCACCGGGCCGAGGGCGACCGCATCGACCTGGCGGCGGTCGATGCCAACACCGCCGTCGCGGGCAACCAAGCCTTCACCTTCATCGGCACCGGCCTCTACACCGGTGTCGCCGGCCAGCTGCGCTACGCCTTCAACGGCGCCGACACGACCATCGCCGGCGACGTCAACGGCGACAAGGTCTCCGACTTCCACATCGTGCTCACCGGTGCCATCGCCCTGGTGGCGGCCGATTTCATGCTGTAGGGCGAGACAAGGCCGGATCGGGCCACCCGATCAAGGCGAGGCACTGCTTCAGCCCTACGCCGTCATTGCTTCGCTGCGCTCGCAATGACGATTCTGGGAATTCTGAAAGGGTGTCGCTTGCGGCCGAGCGGGGACGGCTCAGGGCGCCGGGATCAGCCGGGTGCACAGGAAGTCGACGAACACCCGCACCTTCGGCGACAGCTGCCGGCTGGACGGCCACAGCGCCCAGAACAGGCCGGGCGGGGCCTGATAGGCGTCGAGCACCGTCCGCAGGGTGCCGGCCTGCAGCGCCCGCCCGACGATGAAGTCCGCCGTGTACAGCAGGCCCAGCCCGCGTTCCGCCGCGGCGATGAGCGCATCGGTGCTGTTGGAGACGAGCGTCGCCGGCACGCGCCAGGGGCGCGCGCCGGGTTCCGCCTGCAGCGTCCACTCCATCATCGCGCCGGAGGTCGGGAATTTGTAGCGCAGGCAGGCATGGCGCTCGAGATCCGCCGGCCTTGCCGGCACGCCGTGCCGCGCGAGGTAGCCGGGCGACGCGACGACGTGGAAGCGGAACTGTCCGACGCGCCTGGACATCAGCCGGGAGTCGCTCAGCACGCCGCTGCGCATCACCACGTCCAGCCCCGCCTCGATCACGTCGACGATGCGGTCGTTGAAGTCGAGATCCAGCTCGATCTCGGGATAGGCCTGCATGAACTCCGGCAGCACCGGCACCAGCAGCCGGTGCGTGGCCAGCGGCATGCTGACCCGCAGCCGGCCGCGCGGCGCGTCCAGCGCGCGCTGCAGCTCCGCCTCCGCATCGGCGATGTCGCCCAGGATGCGCTGGCAGCGCTCATAGAACAGCGCGCCCTCGGCGGTCAGGCTGATCCGCCGGGTGCTGCGCTGGAACAGCCGGGCGCCCAGCCGCTCTTCCAGCTTCGCCACCGCCTTGCCGACCGCCGAGGCGGTGAGGCCGAGCTCACGGCCGGCGGCGACGAAGCTGCGCGCCTCGGCGGCGCGGACGAAGGCGGCAAGGCCGTTCAGATTGTCCATGGCGAGCCCGATTGCGGAACGATATTCCGGTCAGAGCGGAATTTCTGCCGATTGGCCCAGCATTACGGCGAGATTATCTCTGGTGCAAGCCGCGACGGAATGCGGCCTCCCGTCACCAACGAGTTGCCCATGCCCCGGACCTCCGATTCGGCGGCCATGGCACCCGCGCCCTCCGCCGGCCACAGCCGGACGGAGAGCCTGCTGGTGCTGGCCGCCGTGTGCCTGTCGCTGCTGGCCCTGCCGTTCAACTTCACCGGTCCGGCCGTGGCGATGCCGGCGATCGCCCGCTCGCTCGGCGGCGACCCGATCGCGCTGAACTGGATCACCAACGCCTTCATGCTGTGCTTCGGCAGCACGCTGATGATCGCCGGCGCCCTGGCCGACAGCTTCGGCCGCAAGCGCGTGTTCCTGATCGGGCAGCTGGTGTTCCTGGCCTCCTCCCTGGCTCTGACCCAGGTGCGCGACCTGCTGTGGCTCGACCTGCTGCGGGCGCTGCAGGGCGGCGCCGGCGCCGCCGCCTTCTCCGCCGGCCTCGCCGCGTTGGCGCAGG
>NZ_JANX01000818.1 GCF_000767795.1 Inquilinus limosus MP06
CGGTGAAGCGGCCGGGCGCGACGGCGAGGTCGACGCCGTCCAGCAGCGGCGTGCGGCCGATGCGGTAGGCGAGGGCTTCGGCGCGGATCACGGCTCGGATCTCCGCCGGCGCAGCAGCAGCGCGAGGAAGACGGGAGCGCCGAGGCCGGTGGTGACGATGCCGATCGGCAGCTCGGCCGGCGCCACGGCGATGCGGGCGACCAGGTCGGCGCCGAGCATCAGGGCCGCACCCAGCAGGGCCGCGGCCGGCAGCAGGCCGCGATGATCCGCTCCGATCACCAGCCGCAGCATGTGCGGTACCAGCAATCCGACGAAGCCGATCATGCCGCTGACCGCGACCGCTGCGCCCACCGCCAGCGCCACGGTGCCGACCAGCAGGCGCGTCACCGTCTCGACCGGGAAGCCCAGGTGCAGGGCCACGGCCTCACCCAGCAGCATGCCGTTCAGGGCGCGCGCGGCCAGGGCGACGGCGGCCAGCAGCACCAGGGCGAAGGGCAGCACGGCCAGCACCGAAGTCCAGGTCGCGCCGCTGAGGCTGCCCATGGTCCAGAAGGTGATGGTGCGCATCGCGTTCTCATCGGCCTTGAACACGATGTAGCCGGTGCCGGTCGCGACCAGCGCGTTCACCGCGATGCCGGACAGCAGCATCATGGTCACCGACACCCGGCCCTCGCGCTTCGACAGGCGGTAGACCGCGATGGTGGTGGCCAGGCCGCCGAGGAAGGCAGCCAGCGGCAGGGCGTAGAGGTTCAGCACGGGAATGCCGGCCAGCGCCGCCGGCAGGCCAAGCGAGATCACCGCCACGCCGGCGAAGGCGGCGCCGCCGCTGACCCCGATCAGGCCGGGATCGGCCAGCGGATTGCGGAACAGCCCCTGCATCATCGCGCCGGAGACGGCGAGCACGGCGCCGACCATGGCGCCCAGCAGCGTCCGCGGCAGCCGGATGGCGTCGATGATGGCGGCGTCGCGCGCGGCCACGGCGTCGAGACTGCCGAGCCCGAGATGGTGGCCGAGCACCGCCAGGACATGATCGAGCGGGATGTCCGCCGGCCCGATGCTGATGCTGGCGACGACCGAGGCGGCCAGCAGCAGCACCAGCCCCATCAGCGTCAATGACAGGCGCCGGGCCCGTCGCTGCTCCGCCGGGGCCGGAATCGCGTCGTTGGCCGCCAGCACGGTCACGAACCCGCGCTCCAGGCCCGGTCGGGCAGGGCGGGCGGGGTCCAGCCGGGATGCAGCGCCACTGCCAGGTCGCGCGCCGCCTGCGGCGTCCGCGGCCCGAAGCCGAGGATGTAGAGCGAATCCATGGCGATGATCCGGCCCGCCTTGGCGGCCGGGGTCTGGGCGAAGACCGGCAGTGACGCGATCGCCGCCAGCCCGCCATTCGGCTCGACCGCATGGCTGGCGATCACCACCACCTCCGGCGCCGCGGCGGCCACGGCCTCGGGCGACAGCGGCTTGTAGCGCTCGACCTCGCCGACAGCGTTGGTGCCGCCCGCCAGGCGGATGATGCCGTCCGCCGCCGTGCCGCTGCCGCCGCCCAGCGGCGTGCCCTGGGTGATCGACAGCACGAACAGCACGCGCGGCTTCGAGGGGGCCTTGGCGACGGTGTCGGCCACCGTGGCGAAATCGGTGCGGACCGCCTGGCTGAGCCCCGGATCGGCCACGCCGAGTGCCTTCTCCACGCCGACGATCTTGGCGACCACACCCTCCGCCGTATACGCCTCCGGCAGCATCTCGACCGGCGTGCCGGCGGAGCGGATCTGCTCCAGCACTGCCGGCGGGCCGGCCGAGGCCGTGGTCAGCACCAGGTCCGGGCCCAGCGCCAGGATGCCCTCGGCCGCCAGCTGGCGCAGATAGCCGACGCTCGGCCGCTCCCGCGCGGCGGGCGGGTACAGGCTGGTGGTATCAACCCCGACGATGCGGTCCTCGGCATGCAGGGCATAGACGATCTCGGTCAGGTCGCCGCCGGCGACGACGACGCGCTGCGGCGGCTCCGCCCGGGCGGGCAGGGCGGCGAGCAGCGCCGCGGCGGC
>NZ_JANX01000819.1 GCF_000767795.1 Inquilinus limosus MP06
GCGGCTTCACGGTCTGGCCCGGCGGCCGCGGACCAGGGGCCCGGGGGGCGGCACGGTGATCGACGCCGACTACACCGAGGTGAAGCCCGACGGCGGCCGCGACCCGTCGCTGCCGCGGATCGAGGATTCGCGCTGGGGCGGCAAGGACGAGGGCGACGCGCAGGGCCGATCCTGACCGGTCGACCCCGGTTGTGGCCGCCACGGGTTCCGTGCTAGCGAGACCCCGTCTTTCGCCGGCCAGCCGAGCCAGAGTTTCCAGGGAGAGTTTTCATGTCGGACGACAACCAGCAGCCGGATGCCGAGCAGCAGCTGCAGCCCTCGCTGCAGATCTCGGCGCAGTACGTCAAGGACCTGTCCTTCGAGAACCCGAACGCGCCGCGCAGCCTGACCCAGCAGACGACGCCGCCGCAGGTCACGGTCAATGTCGACGTCCGCACCCAGCAGCTGGCCGAGAACGCCTTCGAGGTGGTGCTGCACATCAAGGCCGAGGCCAAGACCGGCGACGCCGCCACCTTCCTGTGCGAGCTGAGCTATGGCGGCGTGGTCGCCCTGGCCAACGTGACCAAGGAGCAGACCGCGCCGCTGCTGCTGATCGAGGCGCCGCGCCTGCTGTTCCCGTTCGCCCGGTCGGTGATCGCCGAGGCGACCCGCAACGGCGGCTTCCCGCCGCTGCTGATCCAGCCGATCGACTTCACCGAGCTGTTCCGCCGCCAGCTGGCCGCCCTGCGCGCCCGCTCCGAAGCCGAGGGCCAGCCGAGCGTGAACTGAGGCGCTTCCGTCCCCTTCCCTGTCATTGCCGGGCTTGACCCGGCAATCCAGAAGGTCTCGACGTTCTCTGGATGCCCGGGCCAAGCCCGGGCATGACATTTTAGGGGTCGGCTTATCGGGTCGGCTCACCTGTCAGCGACAGCCCGCCGAGATGCGCGACGATCCGGTCCGCGGCCTGCTCCGGCGTCAGTCGGGTGTTGTCGATGACGACCCAGTCCCCGGCATCATCGACGATCAGGTGATACTCGCCGCGCCAGGCGATCAGGGGTTCGGGGTCGGTCAGCTTGCGGTTGCCGGCGCGGTCGGCCCGGCGGACCCGGACGATATTCTCGGCGAGATCGCAATCCAGCGTCACGGCGACCAGCCGTTCGCCGCGGCCGGCGGCGAGGTCCCTGATCAGCCTCCAGGCCTCGACATCGCGGGGTGATTCCTGGAGGAAGGCGTTGGTCATCACCAGCACCGCCTCCGACGGCAGGGCGCGGATGCGGTCATAGGCCAGGTCCCGCACCTGCTCGTACAGCGTCCAATACGCATCGGTACCGCGGTCGCAGAGGCTGGCCGCCACATTGTGCAGGGTGTGGTTGTCGAGCAGGCGGGCCTGCAACCGCCGCGCGAGGACCCGCGCCACCGTCAGCTTTCCCGCCCCGGGCCAGCCGTTGAGGTGGACGATCACCTGGGTCCCCTCCCCTTACCCTTCCTTCAGCCAGATCGGGTCGGTCAGGCCCTTGATGAAGGCGAGATGGGCCGCCAGCTCGGCCTCGGTCGGCGCGTGCGGCCGGGCCGGGCGGGCGACGCGCTCGACCACCACCGTGGTCTCGGTGACCTCGACCGTGGTGGTGATGGCCAGGCCCGGCTCGCGGCCGCCGCACATCTCCAGCCAGACCTCGGCCAGCAGCTGGGCGTCGAGCAGCGCGCCGTGCAGCGTGCGGCCGGAATTGTCGATGCCGAAGCGGCGGCACAGCGCGTCGAGCGAGGCCTGGGCGCCGGGCCAGCGCCGCCGGGCCAGCGCCACCGTGTCGATCGACCGCGCCATCGGGATCGGCGGCAGGCCGAGCCGCCCGAGCTCCGCATTCAGGAAGCCCATGTCGAATTCGGCGTTGTGGATCACCAGCTTGGCGTCGCCGATGAAGTCGAGGAAGCCGCCCACCACCTCGGCGAAGACCGGCTTGTCGGCCAGGAATTCGTCGGTCAGCCCGTGCACGCGCTGGGCTTCCATCGGCACGGTGCGCTCGGGATTGATGTAGACATGGTAATGCGCGCCGGT
>NZ_JANX01000820.1 GCF_000767795.1 Inquilinus limosus MP06
AACCGACGCCCTGCCGCTGTCCCTGCAGCATGGCGACCGGTCCTACTGGCAGGCCTATCCCGACCCCGCCACCCTGTTCGTGGAGCTGCGCAGCGTCAGCGACGACCCCGGCAGCAGCCTGGCCGAGTTCCTGGCCGGAGTGGTGGAGGAGGCGGCCCGGCGTCGGCCGCGGGCGGCGATCATCGACCTGCGCGCCAACCCCGGCGGCAATTACGAGCTGACGGCCGAATTCACCCGGCGCCTGCCGGAAGCGCTGGGGCCGGACGGCCGGATCTATGTCCTGACCGGGCCCGACACCTTCTCCGCCGCCATTACCACCCTGGCGCGGCTGAAGCATTTCGCCCAGGGCGATGTCGAGATCGTCGGCCAGCCGATGGGCGACTTCACCGCCTTCTGGGCGGAGGGCGGGCGCATGACCCTGCCGAATTCCGGCCTTTCCATCCGCTACGCCAGCGCGTTCCATGACTGGGAGCATGGCTGCGGGCTGGCGCAGATCGGACGCTGCTTCTGGCTGAACTACGTCTACGGCGTCGCCGCGGGCGACCTGTCGCCGACCATGCCGACCGGCTTCACCTTCGCCGACTACCGGGCCGGGCGCGACCCCGCCTTCGACGCCATCGCCATCCGCCGCGGCACCGCGCGTCCGGCCGGCGGCTGAGGCCGGGCCTGCGGCGGGTTACGAAACTTTAACCGCCGCCACGGGTTGAAGCCGGGTTCCCAAACCCGCCGGCTTCGTTCACAAGCGGGGCGGGCCCGTTTCACCCCGGAGCACTGTCTTGGACTATCTGAGCGCGATCATCCTCGGGGTGATCGAGGGCATCACCGAATTCCTGCCGATCTCGTCGACCGGCCATCTGATCATCGCCGAGCACTGGCTGGGCGAGCGCTCGGACACCTTCAACATCGTCATCCAGGCCGGCGCCATCCTGGCCGTGACCATCATCTACTGGCGCCGGATCTTCGACCTGGTCGTGGGCTGGCGCCGGCCGGAGAACCGGCGCTACGGCATCCGGCTGCTGCTGGCCTTCGTGATCACCGGGGTGCTGGGCCTCGCCGCCAAGAAGGCGGGCTTCACCCTGCCGGAGACCATCCTGCCGATCGCCATCGCGCTGGTCGTCGGCGGCATCTGGATGATCTGGGCCGAGCAGCAGGCGGCGAAGCTGCCGGACAGCCACAAGATCACCTGGCTGGTGGCCATCGTGGTCGGCCTGGCCCAGTTCGTGGCCGGAATCTTCCCCGGCACCTCGCGCTCGGCCGCCACCATCTTCGCCGCCATGCTGGCCGGTGCCAGCAACCGCGCCGCGGCCACCGAATTCGCCTTCCTGGTCGGCATCCCGACCATGTACGCGGCCAGCGCCTATGAGCTGTACGGCCAGTTCAAGCAGGGCGGGGCGCATGAGGATTGGGGGGCGCTGGGCGTGGCCTTCGTGGTCTCGACCATCACCGCCTTCGTCGCGGTGAAGTGGCTGCTGGGCTATATCCAGACCCACCGCTTCACCGCCTTCGCCATCTACCGCATCATCTTCGGCGCGCTGCTGCTCGGCGCCGCAGCGCTGGGCTGGATCGCCTGACCGGGCAGTCCTAGCGCCGGCTGCCGCGGTCCCAGTTGCCGTAGCCGCCATATCCGTAGCGCGGATAGCCATAGCCGTAGCGCGGATAGCTGTAGCGTGGATAGCGGTAGTAGCGTGGATAGTACCCGCTGTAGCCGCGCGGCCGGCTATAGTTGTAGTAGGGGCGGTACGCGTAGGGCCGCGAATAGCCGTAATAGCCGCCCGGCGCGACATAGGCGTAGTCGTCATAGCCGTAGGTGTCGTAGCCGGCATAGCCGACCGGATAGGCATAGCAGCCGCCGAGGCCGGCCGCGGCCGCCGCCAGGGCACCGGCCAGCATCAGCCGGCGCAGAGGTGTCCGAGACATGACCTGACACTCCATCAGGCCGCGGCTGGCGCTGCGACGGCGTCGCGGCGTCCCCCCGCGGCGTGACGAATCAACGCGGCGCGGCCTGTCCGGTTCCGCCGGCTCCGGCC
>NZ_JANX01000821.1 GCF_000767795.1 Inquilinus limosus MP06
GCGCGTGGCATCCGCGTCCCGTGCCTCCAGCGGCGCCAGGAGGCGCTGCATCCGCCGTGCAGGGACGGAGGCCGTGTCTGCCTGCAGCGCCCGGGAATCGGCCAAGCTGTGGCGGTCCTGCCCGGCCAGCACCTCGCGGATGCGCACGGCCCGGCTGGCCTCCAGCCATTCGAAGCCGACCGGGCGCTCATCATGCGGCCAGTCCGGCGGCAGGTTCAGCTCATTGGCGGTGGCGACGAAGCCCTCCGGCGGGTCGGCGCGCAGCGGCATCAGCGCCGGGTCCATCATGCCGTCCCATTCATGGCTGCCGTCCCCAGGCACCGGCGCCAGGCCGTGCCAGTTCGGCCGCCGCGGCACATGGCCGGCGGGCAGCCAGGCGATGGTGCCGGAGGTGTCGGCATAGACCTGGTTCACCGAGGGGGTGCCCCAGCGCCGCATCGCCGCCCGGAACTGGTCGAGGTTGCGGCTGCGCATCCCGGACAGGCTGGCGAGATAGGCGGCCGAGCCTGGCTCGAACCACACCGATCGCACCGCCACGGCGCTGCGCCGCGCCGGGTCGGCATGGACCACCGGCCCGTGCCGGGTGAAGCGCAGGGTGCGCGCCTGCTCCGGCGCGCCCTTGACCGCGAAGCGCTCCTCCACATTCCGCATCCGCTCCCAGCCCTCGCCGTAGCGATAGGAATCCGGATCGTCCGCCCGGGTCTCGTAGAGATACACATCCTCCTGGTCAGCGCCGAAGATGGTCAGGCTGAAGGCGGCGGTGCCGTTATGGCCCATCATGATGCCGGGCACGCTCGGCTCCCCGGCGCCGATCGCGTCGAAGCCCGGCGCGGTCAGGTGCACCAGGTAGCGCAGCGACGGCACGGCATGGGTGCGGTGCGGGTCGGTGGCCAGGATCGGGCGGCCGGTGTCGGTGCGGCTGCCATGCACCGCCCAGTTGTTCGACCCCTCGAACTCCTGCGCCCGCAGCACCTCGCCCAGATCGGTGGCCACCCGCCACAGGGGCGCTTCCTCCAAGGTCGCGGCCAGGCGGTCGGGCGGGAAGGTCACCGGCGCCATGGCCAGGCGGAACATCTGCAGCGCGTCCGGCGGTACGGCCTCCGGGTCGAAGCCCGGCACCGGCCCGACCTCGACCGGCGGCTCGATCATCTTGCGCAGCCGGTCGGTGGCGGCATCGGCGCCGGCCAGGACATGGGCGCGCGCCAGCTCCGACAGCGCGTTGCGGGTCAGGCCGTGGCTGCGGATGCGGACCACGTCCTCCGCCTGCCAGCGCGCCGGCCGGGTGCCGAACAGCCGGAACTCCTCCGGCAGCCGCTCCGGCTCGCGCTCGGTGAGGTCGACATAGGCGTTGATGCCGGCAGCGAAGCGGGTGCAGATCGTCTCCGCATCCTCGGCATAGGCGGCCCATTCCGCCGCCATGTCGCCGCGATAGAGGAAGTGCCGGCTGGCGATGTCCTGCGCCAGGTAGCCGGGGCCGAAATCGGCGGCCAGCAGGCCCAGGCCGCGCTTGCGCCACAGGTCGATCTGCCACAGCCGGTCGCGGGCGGCGTTGAAGCCCTGCAGGAAGAACAGGTCGTCCTGGCTGGAAGCGGTCAAATGCGGGATGCCCCAGCGGTCGACCAGGATCTCGGCCGGGGCGGACAGGCCCGGAACGGCAAGGGTGTCGGTCATGTCGTTCCGGGCTCCTCTCGATCGTCTCTTTGTCTTGGGCCGCGCGGTTATTCCGCGGCTTGCAGCAGCTTGCGGCCGGGCCAGGTCCTGGCGCCGGCGCGGGCATATTGCGCCGGCAGGGTCAGCTCGGCGCCCAGCGCCTCGGCGGCATGCCAGCCCCAGCGCGGGTCGTCCAGCACGGCGCGGGCCAGCGCCACCTGGTCGGCGTCGCCGCGGGCGATGATGCCCTCGGCCTGGTGCGGGTCGACGATCATGCCGACGGCGCGGGTGGTCAGGCCGCTCTTCTCCCGGATCTCGCGGGCCAGCGGCACCTGGTAGCCGGGGCCGACCGGGATGCGGGCATGGGCGGCATT
>NZ_JANX01000822.1 GCF_000767795.1 Inquilinus limosus MP06
CCGTCCCCGTCGCTTGGCTATCCGCCAGGGTCGAGTTGGCGTGGAAGTACTTGATGCCGCCGCCGGTGGTGATGTTGTCGACCTTGGTGTTCAGCGTGTCGACCGAGGTGTTGGTGGCGAAGAGCTGGCTGCCGTTCACCGCGTCGGTCGAGTCCGCCGCGATGCGGCCGGCCGCGACATTGGTGATCGTCCGCTCGGCGCCCGCCGCGCCGACGCTGACCGTCGAGGTCGGGTTCGTGCCGGCGAAATTGTAGGTGTTGCCGGCGATCGTGGTGCTCTTCGTCTGGACCGCCGCCGCGGTGGTGCTGCCCGAACCGAGGGCGACATCGCCCGCATTCGCTCCGGCGGTCGCGCCGTGGCCGATGGCGACACCATCGTCCACCGAGGTCGAAGCCGCCACGCCGGCTGCCAGGGAGTTCACCCCGGCGGCGCCGTCATTGTCGTAGTTCGCCCCCTTCGTCCCTCCGTCATTCACGCTGTAGTAGTGCGTCAGCTTGCCGGTGACGTCGGTGATCTGGGTGTTGAGGGTGTCGACCGCCGTGTTGGTGGCGAAGAGCTGCGACCCGTTCACCGCATCGGTGGAGTCCAGCGCGATGCGGCCGGCCGCGACATTGGTGATCGTCCGCTCCGCCCCCGCCGCGCCGACGCTGACCGTCGAGTTCGGCGTGGTGCCGGCGAAGGCGTAGGTCTTGCCCGCGATCGTCGTGCTGGCCGTGCCGACCGCCGCCGCCGTCACCGAGCCGGAGCCCAGCGCCACATCGCCCGCGTTGTTGGCCGAGGCCCCGTCGCCCAGTGCGACGCTCGAGGCCGCCAGAGCCTTCGAGCCGTTGCCGAGCGCCGTCGCCTTCTCGGCCGACGCGGTCGCACCCGGACCGACAGCCGCGGAGAGCTCGCCGGACGCGTTGGCGAACTCGCCCACCGCCAGGCTGTTGCTGGCGCTGGCGCTGGAATTGGCACCCACCGCCGTGGAACCGCTGGCCCCCGAGGCCGCGGCGTTGGCGCCGATCGCGATGCTGCTGGAGGCCGCAGCCTTGGTGTTGGTGCCCAGCGCCACGGCATCGCCGCCCGACGCGTTCGCCCCGAAGCCCTGCGCCACGTCCTGAGCGCCCGACGCCGAGGCGCCGATGCCGGCCGCCATCGCATTGGCGCCGGTGGCGCCGTCATTGTCATAGTTCCCGCCCTTCGTGCCGCCGTCATTGACGCTGTAGTAGTGCGTCGCCGAACTGGTCACGAGGTTCTCGATCGCCTGGTTGGAGGCGAAGAGTTGGCTGCCGTTGATCGCGTCGGTGGAGTCCAGCGCGATGCGGCCGGCCGCGACATTGGTGATCGTCCGCTCCGCCCCCGGCGCGCCGACGCTGACCGTCGAGGTCGGCGTCGCCCCAGCGAAGGTGTAGGCCGTCCCGCGGATCGTGGTGCCGGCGGTGCCGACCGCCTTCGTCGTCACCGAGCCCGAGCCCAGCGCCACGTCGCCGGCATTGGTGGCCGAGGCTGCATCGCCGAAGGCGAGCGAGCCGGCGCCCGCCGCGCTGCTGGTGTTGCCGAGCGCGACCGAGCCCTGGCCCGTCGCCGTGTTGCCGCTGCCCAGCGCCACCGCGCCGGTGCCGTTCACCGTATTGTTGGCGCCCATGCCGACGGCGCCGGTGCCGGTGACCGAGTTCGGATCGCCGATCGCCACCGCACCGTCGCCGGTGGCGACATTGCCCGCGCCAATCGAGACCGCCTTGCCGCCCGTGGCCTTCGCGCCGGTGCCGATGGCCACCGCATCGGCGGCGTCGGCGACCGACTGCGTGCCCATCGCGATCGCGTTCTCGGCGGAGGCATTCGCATTGTAGCCGATCGAGGTCGTCTTGCTGGCCGCGACCCCGATGCCGGCATTGGTGCCGATCGCGACATTGTCGTCGCCGGTGACCAGGTTGCCCGCGGAGGCCTTCGACGTGGCGTCGTAGTCGACGGTGCCGTCGCCCGAGCCGAGGGCGACGTTCCGGGTTCCGGTCACGCCGGCGCCGGCGCCCCGCAT
>NZ_JANX01000823.1 GCF_000767795.1 Inquilinus limosus MP06
CGTCGTCGTCGTCGTCGTCGTCGTCGTCGTCGTCGCGCGGGGGTATTGGCGCCGATAGAATTGGTGTCGACTGTCGCCACCGGCCCCGCGGAAATCCTGGCTTATTCCACGCAGGCTCCCACCGTCGACAGCCCCCCTCCCCCTACCCCTCCCGCAAGGGGAGGGGGAGTGTGGAAAACACGCGTCAGTTCAGATGATCGTATTCTGAAAAGGTCCCGCAAGCGGGAGAGGCAAAAAGGGTGTCGTCCGATGCGACCGGGACGATTCCGTCAAGCATTCGGCGCCATCACCCATTCACCAGGAAGTGCAGCGGGTCGGGCTCGAGCTGGCAGGCATCGACCGGCTGGCGGTCCGGCGCGTCCAGGAACTTGCCCGTCAGGGTCTCGGCGCAGGGGTCGCTGCCGATCAGGCCGTGGCCCTGGTTCTGCCGCTCGACCAGGAAGGCGTTCGGCAGGTGCGACGCGGTGGCGCGGGCCCAGGTCGCCGGCGTCACCGGGTCCAGCCCGCCGGACAGGATCAGCACCGGGATGTCGCTGTCGACCGGCTGCGCGCCGAGGTCGTCGACCGTCGCGGCGGCCGGCCAGGCCGGGCAGGTGGACCCTGTGGCATCGCGCAGGTCGCCCGCATCCGGCGCCAGGCATTCCGCCAGGTCATAGGCGCCGTTGGCGATGGTCGGATCCAGCAGGCCGGCCAGCCATTGCTGGGCCGCATCCTCATAGGCCTCGTCGCGATCGGCGTCGATGCCGGCGATCAGCGCCGGCAGGGTGGCGGCGTCGTCGCGGGAATAGAGGTCGTTGAACACCACCTCGGACAGCAGGCCGCCGGTGAACATCAGCTCGGCCTCGCCGCCGCCGTCCGGCCGCGCCACGGTGACGGTCGGCGGCTCGTCGTCCAGCCGTTCCAGCAGGGTGCGGTAGCGCGCGGCCAGGTCGGGATAGGCGGCGTTGCAGTCGGCATCGGCGGCGCAGGCGGCGAAGACCCGCTGCAGCGACCGGTCGCCGTCCGGATCGCTCTCCTCCGACGCGGTGAACAGGCTCTTGCCGGGCGGGTAGACGCCGTCGAGGATCATCGCGGCGATGCCGTCGGGATAGCGCCGCAGCGTCTCCAGCGCCAGCCGGGTGCCGTAGGACGACCCGAACAGCACCCATTTGTCGATGCCCAGCGCCAGGCGCAGATCGGCCACGTCGCGGGCGCTGTCGGGCGTGGTGTAGCGGGTCAGGTCGTGGCCTTCGGCCTCCCAGCGGGTGCGGCAGGCGCGGGCGGCGTCGACCGACGCCGCGGCGTTGCCGCCGTCGCCCTCCGGGCCGTTGGCATGGATCTGGGCCTCGACCATCTCCGGGCAGGTCAGGTTCGGCTGCGACCTGCCCATGCCGCGCTGGTCGTACAGCACCAGCTTGCGCTTCTGCAGCCAGTCGTTGCGCGCGATCAGCTGCCACCAGCGGGCGATGCCGTCGGGGTCCAGCCCCGCCGCCCCGCCCGGGCCGCCCTCCAGATACAGCACCGGCGGCGCGTCGCCCAGCTTGTCGGGCGTGGACAGGATGGCGACCGCCAGGGCGACGGTGGCGCCGTCCGGCTTGTCCCGGTTCTCCGGCACGGTGACGGTGCCGCAGGTGGCGGCCCGCCCGTCCGGCACGGTGAAGCCGCAGGCCCCGGCCTGGAATTCGGGGGCAGCCAGGGCCGGGGCGGCGCCGGCCAGGGTCAGGGCTGCGATCAGGATCAAGGTACGGGTCATCATCGGCATTCGCGGGACTGCAGCGCACAAACCTAAGCAAGCGGGCGAGGCGGCGCCATGCGGCAAGAGCGACGCCGGCTCCTCCTGCCGCCGGATTGCGGCGGGAGCGGGGCCAGTCTGCTATTCGGCCGCCAGCAGCGTGGTTTCCTGCGGAACAGCGTCGGCGAGAAGCTGCACCACCTGCAGGCCCTGGGCCAGGGTGTCCCGCAGGGCATCGGCCTCGGCCGGATTCCGCACCGGGGCCCGGCGCGGCGCATCGCGGCGGGCATGGTCCAGCA
>NZ_JANX01000824.1 GCF_000767795.1 Inquilinus limosus MP06
GCACCAGGTCGACATAGGCGTCGGTCAGGTTGAGGTCGACGGCGATGCCGGGATGGAGGTCCTGGAAGGCGAAGACCAGCCGGCTGACCTGCAGCACGCCGAAGGCCGCGGTGCAGGAGATCCGGATGGTGCCGGACGCGGCGCCGCACGCGGCGCGCGCCGCATCCCCCGCCTGCTCCACCAGCCGCAGGATCTGGACGCAGTCGGCGTGGTAGCGGCGGCCCTCGTCGGTCAGGGTCACGCGCCTTGTGGTGCGGCTGAGCAGCGGCACGCCGACCGCCTGCTCCAGCTCCCGCAGATGCCGGGTGATGGTGGACTGGCCGACCCGCAGCTCGCGCGCCACCGCCGACAGGCTGCCGCGCTCGGCGACGCGGACGAAGCTGCGCATCCGCTCGAGCGAGACATCCGGCCTATCCATTTTTCGGCACAATCCTATTCATTATCGACATGTAGCGGATCGATGCGCCGGTCGCCACCTGAGAGGTCGGTTTTCGTAAAAGGATCCCTGACCATGAAGGTGCTGCTGGTTTTTGCCCATCCCGAACCTCGCTCGCTGAACGGCGCCCTGCGCGACGTCGCCATCCAAGAGCTGGAGGCGCAGGGCCACGAGGTGCGGGTGTCGGATCTCTACGCCGAGGGCTGGAAGTCCGAGGTCGACCGCGCCGACTTCCCGGCCCTGGCGGCCGACGAGCGCCTGATCGCGGTCGCGGCGTCCAAGGCGGCGTTCGAGACCGGCACGCTGACCGAGGACGTCAAGGCCGAGATCGAGAAGCTGCTGTGGGCCGACGCCCTGATCCTCCAGTTCCCCCTCTGGTGGTTCGGCATGCCAGCCATCCTCAAGGGCTGGGTCGACCGGGTCTTCGCCTACGGCTTCGCCTATGGCGTCGGCGAGCACAGCGACCGGCGCTGGGGCGACCGCTACGGCGAGGGCACCCTGGCCGGCAAGCGCGCGATGCTGATCGTCACCGCCGGCGGCTGGGAGGAGCACTACGCCGCCCGCGGGATCAACGGGCCGATCGACGACCTGCTGTTCCCGATCCATCACGGGATCCTGTACTACCCGGGCTACGACGTGCTGCCGCCCTTCGTGGCCTACCGGGTCGACCGGCTGACCGAGGCCGGCTTCGAGACCGTCGCCGAGAGCCTGCGCGAAAAGATGCGGACGCTGGCCACCACCCCGCCGATCCCTTATCGGCGGCAGAATGGCGGCGACTACCTGATCCCGAGCATGCAGCTGCGCCCCGGCCTCGAAGATCCGGGGGCGGCCGGCTTCGCGCTCCATGTGAACGGGGCTGCGGCGGAACGCAGAGGGTTCACTCCGCCGCCCGCGCGAGATCCCGCAAGCCGGGATCGCCGGACAGCACGCGGGTGACCTCGCTCACCCGGGCCAGCCGGCCGCCGCGCAGCGTGCCGAACAGGTAGACCTCGATCGCCGCGCCATGGCCGTCGGCATCCACGACCTCGACCACATGGCGGTCGGCGATGGCATCGCCTTGGCGGACGGCGTCGAGCACGGTCACCTCGATCGACCGGATCGAGCCGGCGACGTGGCGGATATGCGCCTCGAACCGGACGCGGTCGCTGCGCTCGCCGTCGGTCACCTGCTCGTAATCGTCGGTGAAGAACTCGGGGATGCGGCCGGGATCGGCGAAGACGGCGCGCAGCATGTCGGCGAGGCGGCGCTTCAGCGCCTCGCTGTCGCAAGGGTCGGCGAACGGGGCGGGCATCGGGCTCTCCTTCCATGCGGGATGGCCGGATGCTACGAGAGGCGGAGCCGGCCCGCTGCCGACAGAGGGCCAGAGATCATTCGCATCGGGCCAACCATGGCGCCATCGCCCACGGACGCCGAGCCGCTGCGCCTGCGGCATGAGGACG
Organism: Inquilinus limosus MP06; assembly: GCF_000767795.1. Taxonomy (GTDB): domain Bacteria; phylum Pseudomonadota; class Alphaproteobacteria; order DSM-16000; family Inquilinaceae; genus Inquilinus; species Inquilinus limosus_E. The sequence goes on from NZ_JANX01000824.1 coordinate 1,876, forward strand.
GCCACCGCACCCCGGAGCACGCGCATGAGCGCGGCCAGGTCTTCCTGGTCGCCGGCGGCGCCCTGCTGCTGACCACGGCAGCCGGGACCTGGGCGATGCCGGCCGGCCATGTCGCCTGGATCCCGCCCGGGCTGCGCCA
>NZ_JANX01000825.1 GCF_000767795.1 Inquilinus limosus MP06
TAGTAGCCGCTCGCCGAAGGCGCCGTGCAGGGTCAGCGGACGGTCCTCGGCCGACAGCGCCGTGGTCGGGATGTTGCTGGCGGCCAGGGCCAGGCGGTGCCGCGGCAGGTCCAGCGCCCGGATCACCTCCGGATGCAGCTGGTTCAGCACATGGGCGACATGGGAGACGCGAAAGCCCGGCGCGAACTCCACGGTGCGGGCGGCGCCGCCGACCTCCTCGGCCGCCTCCAGCAGCACCACCTTGCGGCCCTTCCTGGCCAGCAGCGCGGCGCAGACCAGGCCGTTGTGGCCGCCGCCGATGACGATCGCGTCACAGGACGTCATAGGCGTCGCTCATCACCGCGGGCCTGCGCTTCAGGTCGCGCAGGATCTCCGCCGCCGCGTTGCGGCCCGGCGCGCCCATCACCCCGCCGCCCGGATGGGTGGAGGAGCCGCACATGTACAGCCCGGCCACCGGCGAGCGGTACTGGGCATAGCCGGGCACCGGCCGGTTGAACAGGATCTGGTCGAAGGTCAGCTCGCCCTGGAAGATGTTGCCCTCGGTCAGCCCGACCTCGGCCTCCAGCTCGCGCGGGGTGCGGATCTCGGCATGCAGGATCAGGTCGCGGAAGCCGGGCGAATACTCGGCGATCTGGTCGATCACGGCCTTGCCGAAGGCGTCGCGGTCGGCATCGGTCCAGTCGCGGCCCTCGACCTTCGGCGGACAGTACTGGACGAAGCAGCTCATGAAGTGCTTCCCCGGCGGCGCCATGGTCGGATCCAGCGTGGTCGGGATCATCATGTCCAGGAACGGGTCGGCCGACCAGCGCCCGGCCTTCCAGTCGTCATAGCCGCGCTCCATCCGCTCGACGCTGTCGGTGAAGTGCATGTCGCCGCGCAGGCAGGGCGATCCCTCGGGCAGCGCCGGGAAGCGGGGCAGGGCGTCCAGCGCGATGTTCACCTTGCCGGAGGAGCCGCGGATCTTGAAGTTCCTCACGCGTTTGACGAACGGAGCCGGCAAGGCCGTCTCCGGCACAAGCGTCAGGAAGGTGCGCTTGACGTCGAGGTTGGAGACGACCTGCCGGGCGCGGATCTCCTCGCCGCTTGCCAACACCACGCCGGCGGCCTTGCCGTTCTCGACCAGGATGCGCTCGACCGCCGCGCCGGTTCGGATCTCGCCCTTCGCCGCGCGCAGCGACCCGGCCATGGCCTGGGTGATGGCGCCCATGCCGCCGCGGGCGAAGCCCCAGGCCCCGGTGGCGCCGTCGACATCGCCCATGTAGTGGTGCAGCAGCACATAGGCCGAGCCGGGCGAGCAGGGGCCCAGCGCGGTGCCGATGATGCCAGACAGGGCGAAGCTGGCCTTCACCACCTCGCTCTCGAAATACTCGTCCAGGAACTCGGCGATGCTCATGGTCCAGAACCGGATGGTGTCGGCCATCTCGGTCTCGGTCAGGCCGTGGAACTTGCGGCCGAGATACAGCATCTCCTGCAAATCGCGCGGCCGCAGCGACGCCGGGTCCGGCGGGGTGCGCAGCAGCAGCGGGCGGATGAAGCGGCACTGCCGGGTGACGTCGGCGGAATAGCGGTCATAGGCCTCGGCGTCGCGCAGCGAGAAGCGCTGGATCTCGCGCCGGTGGGCGTCGTGCTGGCGGTAGGTGGCCAGCGCGTCGCCGTCGCGGGTGAACACGGCGCCGCCTTCGTAGGGGATGACCTGCAGCCCGTGCCGCGGCAGCTCCAGGTCGCGCATGATCTCCGGCCGCAGCAGGCTGCAGACATAGGAGCAGTTGGAATAGAGGATGCCGGGATACAGCGACCGGCTCACGGCCGCGCCGCCGACCCAGTCGTTCTTCTCCACCACCAGCACCTCGAGCCCGGCTCGGGCCAGGTAGCCCGCCGCCACCAGCCCGTTATGCCCGGCCCCGACGACGATGACGTCCCAGGTCGTCACGGGTGATAGCCGGGGAGGGTGGAGTAGGAACGGCTTCTCTTTTTGAGTCCCCCCTCCCCTTGCGGGAGGGGGGCAGGGGGA
>NZ_JANX01000826.1 GCF_000767795.1 Inquilinus limosus MP06
TACCCCCTCCCGCGAGGGAGGGGGGACAAGGAAAACAAGCCCGCTTCCATGGAAGGGACGTCGGATAGGGGAGCTTGCTGTCGCGGAAGGCCCGGCCAAGCCACCGCCCCTAATCCTGCGCCGGGGTCAGCCAGGAGCGGATGCAGCGCTCCAGCACCCGGCCGAGGAAGCCGACCAGCTCGGTCCGCATCCCCGGATGGAACATCTCCGGGTCGCGGCTGCCGAGGGCGAGCGCGCAGGCCGGCGCCTCTGGCGAGACGTTCAGCCGGACCAGCGCCTGGCTGCGCACCAGCCCGGCGCCGGCGCCGAACAGCGCCTCCTCGCCGGCGGTGTCCGATTCGAGCATCAGCTCCTGCCCGCCGAGGCGATGGGCGATCTCGCCGGGCCCGACGATGCGGACCTCGGCGCTGTGCGGCGGCGATTCCTCGCCCTCCGTCGCCTCGACCAGCAGCGTCACCACATCGAGGTCGAGCAGCACCGCGAGGTCGGTCGACACCGTGTGGATCAGCTGCTCGAAGCTCTCCGCGTCCAGCAGGAACAGGATCGCGGCATGCACCCGGTTCTGGGTGTTGTGGTTGGCGCGGCTGGCACCGATGAAGGCGCGCTGCTGCTCCTTCAGCCGATCCACCTGGCTGCGCAGCCTTTCGGTCTGGAAGCCCTGCAGGTCGATCACCCCTTCGCCGCGGTCGCGCGGCGGCAGGGCCAGCCTGGCCAGCAGGTCCGGGTGCTGGACCAGGAAGTCCGGATGGGCCAGCAGCCAGGCCGAGACGTCCGCCGCGGTCAGGGCGGGGGCGTCCGGCCGCTTCACTTCCTGTGCCAACGGGCCGCCCTCACGCCGTCTTCTTGATGGCGGCGAGCTCGGCCTCGTCGAGGATGCTCTGCCCGGTCTTCTGCCAGTCGGCCACGAAGGCGGACAGGCCCTTGTCGGTCAGCGGATGGCTGTACAGCGCGCGCAGGGCGGCCGGCGGCAGGGTGCCGACATGGGCGCCCAGCTTGGCCGCCTCGATCACGTGGCGCGGGCCGCGGATCGACGCCACCAGCACCTGGGTCTTGATGTCCGGGTACTGGCGATAGATCTGGACGATGTCGGCGATCAGGCTCATGCCGTCCTCGCCGACGTCGTCGAGCCGGCCGACGAAGGGCGAGATGAAGGTGGCGCCGGCCTTCGCCGCCAGGATCGCCTGGCCGGCCGAGAAGCACAGCGTGACATTGACCATCGTGCCGGCGTCGGACAAGGTGCGGCAGACCTTGAGGCCGGCGGGCGTCAGCGGCACCTTGACCGCGATGTTCTTCGCGATCTTAGACAGCTTGCGGCCTTCGGCCAGCATGGTGTCGAAATCGGTCGCGGCGACCTCGGCCGAGACCGGCCCGTTCACCACCTCGCAGATCTGCGGGATCAGGTCCAGGAACTTGGCCCCGGACTTGGCGATCAGGGAGGGGTTGGTCGTCACCCCATCGACCAGGCCGGTCGCGGCCAGGTCACGGATTTCGTTGAAGTCGGCGGTATCGATGAAGAACTTCATGGGCCTCGTTCCAATGGCCAGCGGTCGCTTCGGGCCGGTGCGCGGCACCGATCTCGGCCCGCGGGGGCAAGTCTAGCCCATGGCGGAGTCCGAGGCCACAGCAGCGACGCCGGTGGAGGCGGAGAGTGGCGCCGTCGCCACGGTCCGCGTGCTGCTGCCGCTGCCCCTGGCGGAAGCTTACGATTACGCGGTGCCGGACGGCATGGATCTTGCGCCCGGCAGCTATGTCGAGGTGCCGCTGGGCCGCCTGACGCGGATCGGCGTGGTCTGGGGCCCCGGCACCGGCCAGGTCGCCCGCGCCCGGCTGAAGCCGGTGCTGCACCGCTTCGACCTGCCGCCGCTGCCGGAGGTGGCGCGGAGCTTCATCGACCGCGTCGCCCGCTACACCTTGTCGCCCCCCGGCGCGGTGCTGCGCATGACCCTGTCCTCGATCGGGGCGCTGGAGCCGCCGAAGCCGATCACAGCATATCGCCGGGCCGATCTGC
>NZ_JANX01000827.1 GCF_000767795.1 Inquilinus limosus MP06
GATGTGTGCACGCCGTAGCTGCCCGAGAGGGGATTGGAGCGTTGCGACTTTACCTCTCCTTGGGGAGAGGTCGAAATTGCGCAGCGATCTCGGGTGAGGGGGCGAGCGCAGTCCCTCCGGCCGGCGCATTCTAGCCATGCCGGCCCCAGCCCTGATGATCGCGGCGCCGGCCTCCGGCAGCGGCAAGACGGTGGTGACGCTGGGCCTGCTGCGGCATCTGCGCGACCGCGGCGTCGCCGTGGCTTCGGCCAAGTCCGGACCGGACTATATCGACCCCGCCTTCCATGCGGCGGCGAGCGGCCGGCCCTGCGTCAATCTCGACTCCTGGGCGATGCGGCCGGAGACGCTGGACGCGTTGGCGGCGCGGCAGGCCGAGGGCGCTGATCTCCTGATCGTCGAGGCCGCGATGGGGCTGTTCGACGGCGCGCCCGGTCCCGGTTCGGTCGGCGACGGCTCTGCGGCGGACCTGGCCGCCCGCTTCGGCTGGCCGGTGGTGCTGGTGCTGGACGCCGGCGGCCAGGGCTTCTCCGCCGCCGCGGTGCTGGCCGGCTTCAAGGCCTTCCGCGCCGATGTCCGGATCGCCGGGGTGATCTTCAACCGGGTCGGCAGCGCCCGGCACGAGGCGATCCTGCGCCGTGCCGCCGATCACGTCGGGCTGCCGGTGCTCGGCCTGGTTCCACGGCTGCCGGCCCTGGCGCTGCCGTCCCGGCATCTCGGCCTGGTCCAGGCCGGCGAGCATGCGGCGCTGGAGGCGTTCCTGGCGGCGGCCGGAGAGGCGGTCGGGACGGCGGTGGATGGGGAGGCATTAGAGCAAGTCGCTCTACTGAGTTCCCCCTCCCCCTGCGGGAGGGGGGACTCGGACAGATTCGCCCTACCCCCCCTCGGCCAGCGCATCGCCGTGCCGCGGGACACCGCCTTCGCCTTCGCCTATCCGCATCTCCTGGCCGCCTGGCGCCAGGCGGGGGCGGAGATCCTGCCCTTCTCGCCGCTGGCCGACGAGGCGCCGGACGCCTCCGCCGACGCGGTCTACCTGCCCGGCGGCTACCCGGAGTTGCAGGCCGGCCGGCTGGCGGGCAACCGCCGCTTCCTCGACGGGCTGCGGGCCGCAGCGGGGCAGGGTCGGGCGGTCTATGGCGAATGCGGCGGCTACATGGTGCTCGGCGCCGGGCTCACCGATGCGGAGGGAAACCGCCACGCCATGGCCGGGCTGCTGCCGGTCGAGACCTCCTTCGCCGAGCGCCGGCTGCATCTCGGCTACCGCCGCGCCGCCCTGGTCGCCGCGACGTCGCTCGGTCCCGCCGGCACCGTCTGGCGTGGCCATGAGTTCCACTACGCCTCGATCCTCTCCGAAGGGCCGGGCGAGGCGCTGTTCGAGGCGTGGGATGCGGAGGGCGCGACGCTCGGCCGCCTTGGCCGCCGCACCGGCTCCGTCTTCGGCTCCTTCTTCCATTTGATCGACCGGGCATGAGCACGGTTCCGCATGGCGGCGATCTGGCCGCGGCCGAGGCCCGCTGGGGCCGTCCCGCCGAGGGCTGGCTCGACCTCTCCACCGGTATCAATCCGCTGCCCTATCCGGTCCCGCCGATCGCTCCCGCCGCCTGGCACCGGCTGCCGCAGCACGACCGGCTGCGCGCGCTGCTGGAGACCGCGCGGTCCGGCTATGGCGCCCCGGCCGACGCGCCAGTCGTCGCCGCGCCGGGCACCCAGATCCTGATCCAGCTGCTGCCCCGGCTGCGCCCCGGCGCCCGGGTGGCGATCCTGGGCCCGACCTATGGCGAGCATGCCGCCTGCTGGTCGGCCGAGGGTGCGACGGCGATCACCGTCGGTTCGCTCGACGAGGCCGCAGGGGCCGATGTCGTCGTGCTGGTCAATCCGAACAACCCGGATGGGCGCGTCGTCGCAGCTGAGCGTCTTCTGGCCCTGGCCGATGCCCTGGCGGCGCGCGGCGGCCTGCTGGTTGTGGACGAGGCCTTTGCCGAGGTGACGCCGCGCGCCAGCATCGCGGCCGA
>NZ_JANX01000828.1 GCF_000767795.1 Inquilinus limosus MP06
CCGACGGGTCGCCGCTCTACCCCGGCACCTGCCGCCGCCTGTCGCCGCAGGAGCGCGCCGACCGGCTGGCCGAGGGCCGGCCCTATGCGCTGCGGCTCGATATGGCGGAAGCGATGCGGCGCGCCGGGCCGCTGAGCTGGACCGACGAGCTGGCCGGCGGGCAGGCGGCGCGGCCGGAGCGGCTGGGCGATGTGGTGCTGGCGCGCAAGGAGACGCCGACCAGCTATCACCTGGCGGTGACGGTGGATGACGAGATCCAGGGCGTCACCGTGGTCACCCGCGGCCTCGACCTGTTCGAGGCGACGCATGTCCACCGGCTGCTGCAGGCGCTGCTGGGATACCGCGTGCCGGTGTGGCGCCATCACGCGCTGCTGACCGACGCGGCCGGCAGGCGCCTGGCCAAGCGCAGCGACGCGGCCGCGATCCGCGCCTTTCGGGCGGAGGGCCGCTCTGCAGCGGAGGTGCGGGCGCTGGCCGGGTTTGCGGACTAGGATCGCCACGGAATCATTGCTTTCGGAGCCCGAGATGACCGCCGCACCGACCATACGCTTCGTCCGGCCGGACGATTTCGAGCAGTGGCTGCCGCTGTGGGACGGCTACAACGAGTTCTACGGCCGCGTCGGCGAGACCGCGCTGCCCGCCGAGATCACCCGGACCACCTGGGCCCGGTTCTTCGACGCCTATGAGCCGGTGCACGCGCTGGTGGCGGAGGTCGACGGCCGGCTCCTGGGCCTGACCCACTACCTGTTCCACCGCAGCACCACCATGCTGGGCCCGACCTGCTACCTGCAGGACCTGTTCACCAGCGCGGCGGCGCGCGGGAAGGGCATCGGCAAGGCGCTGATCGAGGGGGTGTACCAGCAGGCCCGGGCCGCCGGCGCCGGCCGCATCTACTGGCAGACGCACGAGACCAACCGGACCGCGATGCGCCTTTACGACCAGGTGGCCGATCGCTCGGGGTTCATCGTCTATCGCGGGCGGCTTTAAGGGGCCTCGTCGTCCAGCGCCGGAAGCAACCGCCGATCCGCGATGTCATGCCCGGGCTTGACCCGGGCATCCAGGGGCTTTCAGATCCGCTCCTCCCTGGATTGCCGGGTCAAGCCCGGCAATGACAAGGAAGGTGACGGGCGAACCTCACCGGTCCAGGATCTTCTCGCGCTGCTCTTCGTACTCGTCCTGGGTGATCGCGCCCTTGCGGTAGGCGTTGTCCAGGTCGATCAGCTCCTGCCCCGTCGTCGCGCCGGCGGTGCCGGGCGGCGGCGTGTGGCTGCTGCCGCCGCAGGCGGCGACCGGAAGGGCCAGTCCGAGGGCGAGGGCGAACGGCAGGATTCGCATGGGATCTCCAGGGGGCGACGATGGCTGTTGAACGCCACGCGCCGGCATTTGTTCCTGTCAGCCGGCGCGGTGGTGGGACGGTGGATCGGTAGGCTCGCGCAGGCCGCGGCACAGCGCCAGATAATCCGGCTCCTCCGGCCCGACCACGCCGCGCCGGATGGCCAGGTCGATGATCACCAGCGCGACGTTGAACTTGAAATCCTCGGTGTCGCGCAACTGGTCCAGCACCGCCGCCAGCGGCCGGCGCGCGAAGCTCTCGACCTCGCCGTCGGTGTTGCGCGGGGTGAAGTCCGGGGTCAGCGCCAGGTCGTAGACGAACAGCGTGTCGCGGCGCAGCCCCTCGGCCGTGTCCATCATGTAGGTGATGGCGCCGGCCGGCACGGCCTGCCGCGCCAGCCCGGCCGGGATCGCGGCCTCCTCGGCGCATTCCTTGACCAGGTTCTCCACCAGGGAAAGGCCGGCCGGCTGGCCGCCGGCGACGAGGTTGTCCAGCTTGCCGGGCGCCAGCGCCCGGTCGGCCGCGCGCTTGGCGACCCAGAGCAGCGGCCCGTCCGCCGCCTCGACCACGCCGTTGAGATGGATGCCGAAGGACTTGATGCCCAGCGCCACCGCGGCGCCGCGGTCGACCGTGGCCAGCAGCGGCGCGCCCCATTCGGCCAGCACCGGAT
>NZ_JANX01000829.1 GCF_000767795.1 Inquilinus limosus MP06
CGTCGAAGAAGGTGTCGTCGGGCAGCGCCGTCTCGCGGATGTCGGCGTCATGCGCGGCCGCGCCGGCGGCGGCCAGGCTGCCGGTGTCGAAGTAGAAATGCAGGAACCGCATCGGGTTCTGCAGCGTCCAATGCGACTCGTGCTCCGCCGGCAGCAGGCAGAACCGCCCGGGGCCGCCGATCCGGTCGGGGAAGCCGATCCGCCGGGTGCCCTCGCCGCCTTCCAGATACAGGCTCAGCGTGTGGTGGCCGGGGCTGCGGTAGCCGGTGGTGTCATGGGCGTTGCGCCACTGCGCCAGGGTGAAGCCGTCGCCGATCTCGACCGCGTGCTCCAGCACCGCGCGCGACGACGCCAGCGCCGCGACCACGCCGTAGCGCGCCGCCAGCCGCTGCAGCAGGCCGTGCTCAACCCTGGGTCCGTGCCGGTTCATCGTCCCGCCAGACTAGACCCGCGGCGCCCGCGGCACCATCCGCGCGGGCGAAACTGCGCAAGGATGTGCAATCGCGGCGCCCCCGGCCGGCGCAGGGTGGGGCCGAGTTCCCGGAACCCCGACGCCGCCCATGACCGCCGCCTTGTACCTCCTCGTCGTCCTGATCTGGGGCACCACCTGGATCGCCATCCACTACCAGATCGGCCCGGTGCCGGTGGAGCTGTCGATCCTCTACCGCTTCGCCCTGGCCGCGGCGGTGATGGGCCTGCTGCTGCTGGCCACCCGCCGGCGCGAGGCCCTGCGCCCGCGCGACCACCTGGTCTGCCTCGGCCAGGGCCTGGCGCTGTTCAGCGGCAATTTCCTCTTGGTCTACCACGCTTCGGCCTATGTCCCGAGCGGCCTGGTCGCCGTCGCCTTCTCCACCGGCAGCGTCTGGACCGCGCTGTTCAGCCGGGTCGCGCTGGGCCAGCCCTTGAAGCCGCGCGTCCTCGCCGGCGGCGCGGTCGGGCTGGCCGGCCTCTGGCTGCTGTTCGGCATCGACCCGGCGCGGCTCGACCTGCAGATGCTGTACGGCCTCGGCCTGGCGCTGGCCGGCACCATGGGCTTCGGCGCCGGCAGCGTGCTGGCGGTGGTGCACCGGCGGCGCGGCCTGACGCCCTGGACCACCACGGCCTGGGGCATGATGTACGGCGCGCTGATCCTGCTGGCGGTGGCGCTGGTCCAGGGCCTGCCCTGGCGCTTCGACCCGTCGCCGGCCTATGTCGGGGCGCTGCTGTACCTCGCCATCCCGGGCTCGGTGATCGCCTTCCTGGCCTATCTGACCCTGGTCGGCCGCATCGGCGCCGACAAGGCGGCCTATTCCAGCGTGCTGTTCCCGCTGGTGGCGCTGAACATTTCGGCCGTGCTGGAAGGCTATGTCTGGACCGTGACGGCGGTGGCCGGGGTGGCGCTGGTGCTGCTCGGCAACGTCCTGGTCTTCGCCCGACTGCCCCGGCGCCGCAATGGCGCTGCACCGGCGAGCGCCTGACGGTCAGATCCCGCTGTCGGGGCCTTCGTCTTCATATTGAGGAAGGGTCTCGTCGATAACGTGCCAGGAAATGCGGGTCCCCACCCAGGCGTGCTGGCGCGGCCGCAGCGCCGTCGGGTCGTCCAGCGTCGCCAGGCTGATGCCCATGGTCTTGCCCTCGGGCTCGAAACCCTCGAAGGCCAGCGGCGAGCCGCAATCGGCGCAGAACCAGCGCCGGCCGACCGGCGAGGAGCGGTAGGCGCGCGGCTGGCCCTTGATCCAGCGCACGCCCTCGAACGGTCCGGTCGCCCAGGCCACCGCCGGGCTGCCGCTGGCCTTCTGGCACATCCGGCAATGGCAGTAGTCGACCGAGGCGACCGGCCCGTCGAGGCGGTAGCGCACGGCGCCGCACAGGCAGCCGCCCTCCAGGGGGAAGAGAGGCTTGCCGCCGCTCACGGCCGTCCGATCACCATCGGCCGCCGCGACGGGCGGCTGCGGCGCCGGCCGATCGGCAGCGGCGGCAGGATCTCCGGCGCCGTCCGGCATTCCACCGGCTGCACCGGC
>NZ_JANX01000830.1 GCF_000767795.1 Inquilinus limosus MP06
GGTGGCGGCCTTCATCGAAGGCGCCGGGCTGGGGGGCACGGCCCAGGGCGACCCGGCCGAGATGCTGCGCGGCCTGGGGGAGGCCTTCCGCGCCATGGTCGTCGGCCTGCGCCGGATGATGATCGCGCGGGCGGCGATCAAGGGCGAGTTCCGCATCGAGCAGACCTTGATCCGGCCCGCCGGCAACAACCCGCTGAAATTCTCGGCCGATGACGAGGACGCGCTGGCCGGCCTGCTGGGCATCGGCCGCCGCAGCGACATGAGCGCCCGGGACGCCGTGGCCGACGCGCTGCGCGACATGCGGCTGCACGAGCTGGCGGTCTCCGCGGCGATGCAGCAGGCGGTGCACCATCTGGTCGGCGAGCTTTCCCCCGCCCAGGCCGCGGGCAAGCTGGAGCCCAAGGCGCTGGACGGGCTGCCGGGCCGGCGCAAGGCCCGCAGCTGGGACGCCTACCAGGCGCTGCACGCCGCGGTGACCCGGGCCCTGGCGGATGATTTCGACAGCGTGTTCGGCAAGTCCTTCGCCCGCGCCTATGAGCGGGCGATGGCCGAGGTCGCGGACCGGGCCGACGACGAATAGCCGCGGTCACGGGCGGGCGTGGCCGGGCACCGCCGCCACAGGCCGGGCGGCGCGTTTCCAAGGAGAATGACGTGACGTGGAGCAGTCGGATCGCGTGGCAGGAGGGCATGTTCCTCCGCGCCCAGCACTTCCAGCAGCAGGACCGCTGGGTCGAGGCGCAGATCCGCGGCAGCGTCGGCGCGCTGCGGCCCCATCCCTGGGGCGTGACCGGGATCGCCATCGCCCGTGACCTGCTCGCGGCGGGCCGGTTCGCGCTCGCCTCCGCCGCCGGGGTGTTCGAGGACGGCACGCCCTTCGCCGTGCCGGACGAGGCCGAGCTGCCGCCGCCGCTGGATGTGCCGGATTCCGTGCGCAACGCGCTGGTCCATCTCGCGATCCCGGTGCGCCAGCAGGGGGCGGCGGAGATCGGCATCCTCGCCGATGACGGCCGCTACGGCGCCCGGCCGTTCGAGGCCTATGACACCCATTCCGGCACGCCGCAGCCGGCCGAGCTGCAGGTCGGCCAACTGCGCCTGCGCTACCTGCTGGAGACCGACGACCGCGACGGCTACATCTGCCTGCCGGTGGCCCGCATCACCGAGGTGACGCCCGACCGCCGCGTGGTGCTGGACGAGCGCTGGATCCCGCCCGCCCTGGTCTGCTCCGCCGCCGCGCCGCTGGCGGCGCTGCTGGTCGAGCTGGCCGGCATGCTGAACCAGCGCGGCGAGGCGATCGCGGCGCGGGTCACGGCGGTCGGCACCAAGAGCAACACCGAGGTCGCCGACTTCCTGCTGCTGCAGTCGATCAACCGCTGGCAGGCCCTGCTGGCGCATCTGGCTGATTCCGGCAACATCCACCCCGAGACGCTGTACGGCGTCCTGGTGCAGATGGCCGGCGAGTTCGCTACCTTCACCGATGCGCGGCGGCGGCCCAACACCTATCCCGCCTACCGGCACGAGGACCTGCAGCGCAGCTTCACCCCGGTGATGGCGGATGTCCGCCGCTCGCTGTCGGCGGTGCTGGAGCAGACGGCGATCCGCATCCCGTTGCAGGAGCGGCGGCACGGCGTGCGGGTCGGCCCGATCCTGGACCGCACCCTGCTCAACGGCACCAGCTTCGTGCTGGTGGTCCAGGCCGACATGCCGGCCGAGCAGCTGCGCCGCACCTTCCCGGGCAAGGCCAAGGTCGGCGCGGTCGAGCATATCCGCGAGCTGGTCAATGTGGCGCTGCCCGGCATCGACCTGCAGCCGCTGCCGGTGGCGCCGCGGCAGATGCCCTTCATCGCCGGCGCCCAGTATTTCGAGCTCGACCGCAACAGCCCGCACTGGCAGCAGATGCAGTCCTCCGGCGGTTTCGCGATCCATGTCTCGGGTGACTTCCCGAACCTGGCGCTCGACCTCTGGTCGATCCGGGG
>NZ_JANX01000831.1 GCF_000767795.1 Inquilinus limosus MP06
TTCGGCGGTGCGCGCGTCCAGCAGGTCCCAGGCGCGCAGCAGCGCCGCCTGCACCAGCGCCGTCTTGCCGCCGAAGCGCTGCACCAGCGTCGCCGCCGACAGCCCGGTCTCGGCCGCCACCGCGGCGAAGGTGATGCCGTCCGGCCCCGCCCGGCGCATCACCGCCAGGGCGCCGTCCAGCAGGGCTTCGTCGGGGATGGTGCGCGGTCGCGGCATGGGAATCGACCATCGGCTGTAAATGAACAGCCGTTTATATAACACACTGATCGGCCGGAGGTTGCGTGCCTCCGGCGCAGCGCCGACCCCGAGAAATCGGGGGCGGACGGGCCGGGGCGTCTAGGATAACGTCCCTGCCGACCGCCAGAAGGGGAGGACCACCATGTCGGACGCGACCGACCGGGACGCGGCCGCGTCGCCGGCCACCGCGAGGACGGCGCCGGCCGCGCCGGCGCTGTGGAAGGCGTTCCTGCTGTTCCTCGGGCCGATGATGCTCAGCAACGTGCTGCAGGCGCTGTCCGGCACGGTCAACAACATCTATCTCGGGCAGATGATCGGCGTCGGCGCGGTGGCCGCCGTCTCCGCCTTCTTCCCGATCCTGTTCTTCTTCATCTCCTTCATCATCGGCCTCGGCGCCGGCGCGTCGGTGCTGATCGGCCAGGCCTGGGGCGCGCGGGAGCCGGACAAGGTCAAGGCGGTGGCCGGCACCACGCTGACGGTCACGATCCTGGCCGGCATCGTCGTCGCCCTGTTCGGCGGCGCCTTCACCCGGCCGCTGCTGGTCGCGGTCGGCACCCCGCCCGACATCCTCGCTGATTCCACCGAATACGCCCGGATCATGCTGATCGCCATGCCGGGGCTGTTCGTCTTCATCCTCGTGACCTCGATGATGCGCGGCGTCGGCGACACGGTGACGCCGCTGCTGGTGCTGGCGCTGCAGATCGTGATCGGCCTTGTGCTGACCCCGGCGCTGATCCGCGGCTGGGGCGGGCTGCCGCAGCTCGGGGTGCTCAGCGGCGCCTATGCCGCCATCGTCTCCTTCCTCGCCTCTCTGGTGTGGCTGTCCTTCCACCTGCGCCGCCGCGGCCACGCCCTGGCGCCGGACGCGGTGCTGCTGCGGCATCTCTGGATCGACCCTCGCATCCTCCGCTCGGTGCTGCGCATCGGCCTGCCCTCCGGCGTCCAGCTCGTCCTGGTGTCGCTGGCCGAGGTGGCGGTGCTGTCCCTGGTCAACGGCTTCGGCTCCGACGCCACCGCCGCCTATGGCGCGGTGAACCAGGTGATCAGCTATGTCCAGTTCCCGGCGATCTCGATCGCCATCACCGCCTCGATCTTCGGCGCCCAGGCGATCGGCGCCGGGCATGCCGACCGGCTCGGCGCCATCACCCGCACCGGCCTGCTGCTCAACCTCGCCGTCACCGGCGGGCTGGTGGCGATCTGCACCCTGCTCTCGCGCACGCTGATGGGCCTGTTCCTGACCAGCGAGCCGGTGATCGAGCTGGCGCAGGATCTGCTGCACATCACGCTGTGGAGCTACATCGTCTTCGGCATCGCCGGCGTGATCGCCGCGGTGATGCGGGCCAGCGGCACGGTGCTGGCGCCGACCGCGATCTCGCTCTTCGCCATCCTCGGCGTCGAGGTGCCGGTGGCCTGGCTGCTCAGCCGGCAGATCGGCATCGACGGCGTCTGGATCGCCTATCCGGTCGCCTTCATCGTCATGGCGCTGGGCCAGATCGCCTTCTATCGGCTGGTCTGGAGCAAGCGGGCGATCCGCCGCATGATCTGACCATGGACGACCTGCTGCGCGATCTGCGCGTCGCCGCCTGCTTCCTGACCCGGCTGCCGGTGCCCTGGCCGCCGGACGCGCCGGCCGACGCGCTGGGACGGTCGATGCGGCTGTTCCCACTGGCCGGGGCCGGCATCGGCCTCGCCGCCGGGCTGGTGTGGGCGCTGGCGCTCTGGCTCGGCGCCCC
>NZ_JANX01000832.1 GCF_000767795.1 Inquilinus limosus MP06
ACGAGGCGGCGGAACGCGGCCTCCAGCGCCGGCACGTCCAGCCGCCCCCGCAGCCGCAGCGCGCGCACGGAATTATAGGCTGCGCCCTCCGGATCGTAGTGGTGCAGGAACCACAACCGCTGCTGCTGGAAGGACAGCGGGGCCGAGGCCCCGTCGTCGCGCCGGCGGATCGCGTCCGGATCCGCCGTCTCGTCATCCAGCAGCAGCGCCAGCAGCGCGTCATTGTCGATGTCGTTCATTGTGCTCAGAGGGCCTTGGCCTGCCGCGCCTTCTCCAGGAGGGCCGCCCGCTCCGCCTCGCTTATGCCGTCGAGGCTGAGGCGCAGGCCGGCGATCTGGTCGATCCGCCCCGGCGCCGCATGGCCGCGCAGCGCCTGGGCCAAAGCGGCGATGCTGGGATGGTCGAAGACGATGCCGGGCGGCACCTCGACCTGGAACAGCTTACGGATGCGGGCGACCAGCTTGATCACCTGCAGCGAGTTGCCGCCGATGTCGAAGAAGTCGTCGGTGACGCCGACCGCCTCGGCCGGCCGCTCCAGCAGCTCCGCCGCCACCTGGCGCAGGAGGGTCTCGACCGCATCGCGCGGCGCCACCTTGGCCATCGTCTCGGCCAGGGTCGCCGGGTCGGGCAGGCTGCGGCGGTCGATCTTGCCGTTGGCCAGGCGCGGCATCCGATCGAGCGCCACGATCTGCGCCGGCACCATCGGGCCGGGCAGACGCGCGGCCAGGGCCGGCCGCAGCGCCGCGACGTCGCCCGCGCCCGGGGCCAGGGTGACGAATCCGACCAGCCGCGCCTCCCCGCCCTCCGGCCTATGCACGACCACCGCCGCCTGCTGGACGCCGTCGAGCACCTGCAGCGCGGCCTCGACCTCGCCCGGCTCGACCCGGAAGCCGCGGATCTTCACTTGATGGTCGGCCCGGCCGACCACCTGCAGCCGGCCGTCCGGCAGATGCCGCGCCAAGTCGCCGCTGCGGTAGAGCCGCCGGCCCTCATGCTCGACGAAGGTGCCGGCCGCGTCGCCGTGCAGATAGCCGCGGCAGAGCTGGGCCCCGCCGATATGCAGCTCGCCCACCGCGCCGGTCGGCGCCGGCCGGCCCGCGGAGTCGAGCACCAGCACCGCGCTGCCGGCCAGCGGACGGCTCAGCGGCAGGGCATCGCCGGCCCAGGCCGGAGCCGCGGGGTCATGGGCATGCACCAGCACGCCGACCGTGGTCTCGGTCGGGCCATAATGGTTGAACATCCGGCAGCCCGGCGCCACGGCGAGGATGCGGTCGACCAGGGCCCTCGGCGTGGCCTCGCCGCCGAGGATCAGCGTGGCCGGCAGCACCGGCTGCGGTGCGTCGAGCAGCGCCGCCAGATGCGACGGCACCAACTTGGCGCAGTCGATTCCGTGCCGGCGCAGGAAGCCGGCGAAGGCGGCGCCGTCGGCCATCTCGGCCTCATCCGCCACCACGAGGCAGGCGCCCAGGCGCAGCGCGCCGAACAGCACGGTGTTGCCGAGATCGGCGGCGACGGTCGAGGTCAGGGCGAAGCGCCGGCAGCCGGCAAGGCCCAGCGCCTCGCTCACGGCCTCGACATAGGTGCGCAGTTGGCCGTGCTCGATCACCACGCCCTTGGGCGTGCCGGTCGAGCCGGAGGTGAACAGAACATAGGCGGCGCGGGCCGGATCGTCCTGGTCGAGGTCGGGCAGATCCGCCGAGGCGGGCTCCGCCATCGCCGCGGCCAGGGCGTGGACCGGGATGGTGTCGGAGACGACGGGATCGGTGGCGTCGGTCAGCACCAGCACCGGCCGGGCCTGGTCGAGCAGCAGCCGCCGCCGTGCCTGCGGCCATTGCGGGTCGAGCGGCAGATAGGCGCCGCCGGCGCGCCAGACGGCGAGGAGCGCCACCACCATGCCGGCCGAGCGCGCCATGTCGAGCGCCACCACGGACTCGCGGCCGACGCCGCGGGCGACGAGCCAGGCGGCCAG
>NZ_JANX01000833.1 GCF_000767795.1 Inquilinus limosus MP06
CGGCGCCATCCCGGCCGCCGGATTGCCTTCCGCTGCGACAGCCAGATGGCGCAGGCAGCGGCGGCCAGGGCCGGCTGGGGCGTGGCGCTGCTGCCGCGCTTCCTGGGCGATCCCGATCCCGGCCTGGCGCCGGTCGCGCTCGGATGCCCTGCCGCCGCCGCGCGAGATCTGGCTGCTGATCCGCCCCGACCTGGCCGAGGTGCCGCGGGTGCGCGCGGTGGCCGACGCGCTGGCGGATCTGTTCCGCAAGAACCGGGCACTGTTCGGCTGAGCGCCCTCAGGTCGTGGCGACCAGGATCTCCTCCGACTTCGACGGCCGGAAGCCGTCCACCCGGCCGGCGAAGTAGCGTTCGGCCAGATCGGCGGCCGACACGGTGCGGACATCGCGGAAGCCGGCGTCGCGCGCCATCTCCCGCATCTCCTCCGGCGCGAACATGCTGATGAAGGGCGTGCCGCTGGCCCGGGCGCCGGCCTCCGCCATTTCGCGTCCCGGCCGCTCCTCCGGGTCGGCCAGCTCCATCGGCAGCAGATAGGTCATGGCCAGGGTGGAGCCGGGGACGAGGGCCGCGAGCCGGCGCAAGGTCGCCGCATTCGCCTCCCGCGTCAGATACAGGCTGACGCCGGTCGAGGCCACCACCGCCGGCCGGGCCGGATCGAAGCCCGCCGTCACCAGCCGCTCCCACCAATCCTCGCCGGCCTCGAAATCGACCGGGACGAAGCGCAGCCGGTCCGGGATGCCGAAGCCGAGCTCGACCAGGCGGCGGCGCTTCCAGGCCTGCGGGCCGGGGCGGTCGATCTCGAAGATCCGCAGCGCGACCTCCGGCCGGCGCTGGGCGAAGCTGTCCAGCCCGGCGCCGAGGATCACGTACTGGCCGACGCCGCTGCCGGCCTGCTCCGAGGCCAGATCCTCGATGAAGCGGGCGCGGGCGACGATCGAGGCGCGGAAGGTCCGCGTGCGCTGCGCATCCATGTCGCCACGGCTGCGCCAACCCTCCTCCGGCGCCGCCAGGAGCAGGCCGATGCGGTCGTCCAGCACCGGCGGCGCGGCGTCGATCTCGAGATGCATCGCCCGCCACAGGGCGACCCGCACCGCCGTGCTGTCCGGTTCCGCGATGACCGTGTCAGTCATGACCCTCTTCTCCATCGGATGTGCCGGCGCAGAGGAAATCGCGCATGGCTTGATCTATCAAACGGATAATTTCTGTGGCAGTGATCGGCATGATCACTGAATGGAGCGGCCGGATGGAGCTGCGCCAGCTCGCGCATTTCCTCGCGGTGGTCGAGGAGCGGCACTTCACCCGCGCCGCCCGCCGGGTGCACCTGACCCAGTCCAGCCTGTCGGCGTCGATCCGGGCGCTGGAGCGGGAGCTGGACAGCGAGCTGTTCGTCCGCAACACCCGCAGCGTGGAGGTCACCGAGGCCGGTCGGGCCCTGCTGCCCCATGCGCGCCAGGCGCTGGCGGCGGCGGAGGAAGGCCGCGACGCCATCGCCGGGGTCCGCGGACTGCTGCGCGGCCAGCTGGCGATCGGCGTCATTCAGACCTTCGGGCTGATCCCCCTGCCCGCCCTGCTGACCCGCTACCACCGCCTGCATCCCGGCGTGGCGCTGCGGCTGCGCCACGGCAGCGCCGGATCGCTGGTCACCGCCGTCGCCCAGGGCGAGCTGGAGGTTGCCTTCGTGGACCATCCGCCCGGCCCCCATCCGGACCGCGTCGCCGTCCGCTCGCTCGGCCAGGAGGCCCTGGTCCTGGCCGTCGCCGCCCGCGACCCGCTCGCCGCCCGCCGCCAGCAGCGCCTGGCCGGCCTCGCCGAGCGCGACTTCGTCGAGTACCGGCCCGATTCGGCGCTGCGCGCCACCATCGACGCCGCCTGCCGCGCGGCCGGGCTGGAGCGCAGGATCTGCTGCGAGGCGGACACCGTCGGCGACATGGTCGAGCTGGTCGCGCAGGGCTTCGGCGT
>NZ_JANX01000834.1 GCF_000767795.1 Inquilinus limosus MP06
GGCCGCGGCGGCACTGCCGGCAAGGTCACCCTCACGGCGGCCGGCACGGTGGCCACCCAGGGCGAGCATGCCTATGGCCTGCTGGCGCAGTCGATCGGCGGTGGCGGCGGCACCGGCGGCATCGCCACGGGCACGCTGTCGTTGGGCGGCGACGGCGCCGACGGAGGCCAGACCGACACGGTGACGCTTGACAACTCCGGCACGGTCACCACGACAGGCTATGGCGCGCACGCCATCGTGGCGCAATCGACCTCCGGCGGTGGCGGTGCCGCCGGCGTCGCCGGGGGCATCATCGCGATCGGCGGTGACGGCGACGGCTCGTACTCGGCCGACGGCGGCCGAGTGGCGGTCACGCAGACCGGCACGGTCAGCACCACCGGCGACGCCGCGATGGGCGTGGCGGCCCAATCGATCGGCGGCGGCGGCGGCGCCGGGGCCGGCTCGACCGGCATCTATGCGATCGGTGGTCACGGTCAGTCGGGCGGCGAGGGCGGCGAGGTCGACGTCCACCTGATCGGCGGCAGCGTCGACACCAAAGGCGACTTCAGCCATGCCGTGGCAGCACAGTCGGTCGGCGGCGGCGGCGGCAGCGGCGGCGACGTGCTCGACTTTTCCGTCCTGGCTCCCACGGTCGGCATCGGTGGCGATGCCGGGGCCAGCGGTACTGGGCGGTCCGGTGACGGTGGAGATCAGCACCGGCGCCTCCCTGTCCACCCGGGGCTCCCACGCCCACGGCATCATGGCGCAGTCGATCGCCGGCGGCGGCGGCAGCGGCGGCGATGCCACCGGCTATGCCGGCCTTTCGGTGTTCGATCTGGTCATCGGCGGTGCCGGTGGCATCTCCGGCGGTGACCAAAGCTATTACATCACGGGCGGCAGTGTCACGGTCACCGTTCCCGGCACGACTGACAAGCCCGGCGGTGTTGTCGTGGAAACCCAGGGCGCTCACGCCATCGGCGTCCTGGCGCAGTCGATCGGCGGCGGCGGCGGCGATGGCGGCAACGTCCATGGCTACGACGGCAGCCTCAACTTCGCCGCCGCGGTCTCGCTCGGCGGCAAGGCGGGCGGGGGCGGCTCGGGCGGTCCAGCCACGGTCAACTGGCAGAACAGCTTCGTCACGACCGGAAGCGATCTCCGCGCGCTGGCCGCTGCCGGCCAGCCCATCCCGATCACCGGCCAGGCGACCAACGCCTACGGCATCGTCGCGCAGTCGTTGGGCGGTGGCGGCGGCACCGGCGGTTCCGCCACGGTCGACCAGATCGTCGCGTCCTTCCCTGGCACGATACCGACCGTCAACCTGAGCTCGGCGGTCGGCGCCACGGGCGGCGACGGCGGGTATGGCGGCACGGCCGGCGTCACCGTCGGCGCAGGCCAGGTCGTCACCTACGGCGCCGGCTCCCATGCCGTCCTGGCGCAATCGATCGGCGCCGGCGGCGGCTCCGGCGGCGACGGTACCGCGCTCGGCATCTCCGCGGCGATCCCGGCGACTGCCAAGCTGCCCGCCATCAATCTGAGCGCCTCGGTGGGCGGCATTGGCGGTGTGGCGGGCGCCGGCGGCCCGGTCACCGTGGTGCAGGGCAAGACGGCGACATCGCCGACGACGATCGCCACATTCGGCGACAACGCCAACGCAGTGGTCGCGCAGTCGATCGGCGGCGGTGGTGGCGATGCCGGCGTCGGCAGCAGCGCAACCTTCTCGCCCGGCCAGGTCACGAGCTTCAGCATGACGCTCGGTCTCGGTGGCCTGGGCGGCGGAGCCGGAGGCGGCGGCACGGCGGAGGTGACGCTCGGTCCGCTGGCCCAGACCCAGACCGTCGGCTCCGGCTCGCGCGGGATCGTGGCGCAGTCGATCGGCGGCGGCGGCGGCACGTCGCAAGGCGGCGCCGCCGCGCTCTACGCCGGCCCTTTCATCGGCACGGTGAAGGTCGGCCGGCCGGGCGGCGGCGGCGGCAAC
>NZ_JANX01000835.1 GCF_000767795.1 Inquilinus limosus MP06
GGGAGGGGGGACTCTTAAGGGCGGCGTTGAGAAAGGGCAGGCTCTCCCCGGCTGGCCGCGAGGACAGGAGGCCTGCCGGTGAATCTGAACCACGTGGCCAAGCGGCTGATCCAGCTGGTCCCGACCCTGTTCCTGGTGCTGGTCGTGATCTTCGTGCTGGTCCGGCTGCTGCCGGGCGACCCGACCAGCGCCATGCTGGGCGACCGCGCCACCGACGCCGACGTGGCGCGGCTGAACGCCCAGCTGGGCCTCGACCGGTCGATCCCGGCGCAGTTCCTGCTGTTCCTGCAGCGGATCGTCCAGGGCGACCTCGGCACCTCGATCCACCTCAAGGTGCCGGTGATGCGCCTGATCCTGGAGCGGATGCCGGTGACGCTGGCGCTGACCGGCTTCGCCGCGCTGCTGGCCCTGATCCTGGCCGTGCCGCTGGCCTTCGCCGCCGCGATGCGGCGCGGGCGGGCCGCCGACACCGTGATCCGCGGCGCCTTCCAGGTCGGGCTGTCGATGCCGATCTTCTATCTCGGCCTGGTGCTGCTGACCGTGTTCGCCGCCGGGCTGCGCTGGTTCCCGGTCGGCGGCTATGGCGACGACTGGGGCGACCGGATCTGGCACCTGTTCCTGCCGGCCCTGACCCTGGCGCTGAGCCTGTCCGCCGTGCTGATGCGCAACCTGCGCGCCTCGATCATCGAGGTGCTGGGCGCGGAATATGTCGACTTCGCCCGCTCCAAGGGCCTGGCGCCGCGGCTGGTGCTGGGCCGGCATGTGCTGCGCAACGCCCTGATCTCGACCGTCACCCTGTTCGGCCTGTCGGTCGGCACGCTGATCGGCGGCGCCGTGATCACCGAGACGGTGTTCGCCATCCCCGGCGCCGGCCGGCTGATGATCGACAGCATCTATGGCCGCGACTATCCCGTGGTGCAGGGGCTGACCCTGGCGATGGCGGTGCTGGTGGCGCTGGTGTTCCTGGCGACCGACCTGGTGCAGGCGGCGCTCGACCCGCGGGTGAAGGCATGACCGCGGTCGGCCTGGCCCCGGCCCGCGCCCGGCGCCGTCCCTCCGCCGCCCTGGTCGCCGGGCTCGTCATCGTCGGGGCCAGCCTGGTCCTGGCGATCGCGCCCCATCTCGTGGCGCCCTACGACCCCACCGCCTTCGACTATCGCGCCCTGATGAAGCCGCCGAGCTGGGGGCACCCCTTCGGCACCGACAATTTCGGCCGCGACATCCTGAGCCGGGTGATCTGGGCCTATCGCGTCGACATGCAGATCGCGGTGTTCACCACCCTGTTCCCGGTCGTCTTCGGCACCGCAATCGGCGCGCTGGTCGGCTATTACGGCGGGATCTGGGAGCCGATCTTCGGCCGCATTGTCGACGTGGTCATCACCTTCCCCTTCCTGGTGCTGGTGATCGCCATCGTCGCCGTGCTGGGGCCCGGCCTGGTCAACATGTACATCGCGGTCGGCGCCGTCGGCTGGGTGTTCTACGCCCGGCTGACCGCGGCCGAGGTCAAGGTGCAGAACCGGCTGGACTATGCCGCCGCCGGCAAGGTGATGGGCTATGGCGACGCCCGCATCATCCTGCGCCACCTGCTGCCCAATACCGTCTCGCCGGTGCTGGTGTACTGGATGACCGACATGGCGCTGTCGATCCTGCTGGGCGCCAGCCTGGGCTATCTCGGCCTTGGCGCCCAGCCGCCCGCCGCCGAATGGGGCCTGCTGATCGCCGACGGCAAGAACTTCATGTCCCAGGCCTGGTGGATGACCATCTTCCCCGGCGTCGCTATCGTCGTCACCGGCTTCGGCTTCAGCCTGCTGGGCGACGGCGTCGCCGACCTGCTGCGGCCCGAATCATGAGCGGGACGGTGCTGTCGATCCGCGGCCTGACCGCGACCTTTCCCGCCGGCGGGGGCGAGGCGGCGGCGGTGGCCGGCGTCGAATACCATTGCCGCGCC
>NZ_JANX01000836.1 GCF_000767795.1 Inquilinus limosus MP06
GGCCCGCTGCGCCCAGATGCCGAGCAGATGGCTCTTCCCCGCCCCCGGCGCGCCGTGCAGGGCCACGGCCGGCCCCGGCCAATCCGGCCAGTGCCCGACCCAGCCCGCGGCCTCCCGGTTGCTGTCGGCGACGATGAAATCCTCCGGCCCCAGGGCCGGGGGCAGCGACAGGTCGAAGACGAACTGGGCCACCCCTTCGGTGCTCTTGCTCATGAAACGGTGGGGAGGTCCATGTCGGGAGGGTCGGCGGGCGGCTGGCGGTACAGCGCGCTCTGCCGGTAGCGATGCAGGGCGAAGCGGGTCAGCACGCCGATCACCGCCGCCATCGGCACCGCCAGCATCACGCCGGTGAAGCCGAACAGGCTGCCGGCTGCCAGCAGCGCGAAGATCACCCAGACCGGGTGCAGGCCCACGGATTCGCCGACCAGCTTCGGCGTGACGAAATTGCCCTCCAGGAACTGGCCGAGCAGGAAGATGCCCAGCACCAGCGCCCACATCGTCCAGTCGTCATACTGCACCAGGGCGATGCCGACCGAGCTGACCAGCCCGACCAGCGAGCCGACATAGGGAATGATCGAGAGCAGGCCGGTCATCAGCCCGACCAGCAGGCCGAAATTCAGCCCGACGATGGTCAGGGCGATGGCGTAGAACAGCCCCAGCAGCAGGCAGACGATCAGCTGGCCGCGGATGAAGCGGGACAGGGTGTGGTTCACCTCGCGCCCCAGGCCGCGGATGGTCTCGCGCTGCGCCACCGGCAGGTTGTGGTCGATCACCCCGATCATGTGGTCCCAGTCGCGCAGCATGTAGAAGGCGACCACCGGCGTGATGAAGACCAGCGACAGCAGGTCGATCAGGGCCATGCCGCCCTGCCACAGGCTGCCGATCACTGTGCCGATCCAGGACACGGCGCTGCCCGCATACTGGCTGACCGCCTTCTGGATCTCGTTGAAATTGGCCGCCGAGACGCGGTGCCGCAGTTCGGCGATCAGCGGCTGCAGCCGCGCTGCGGCCCGGGCGACATAGTCGGGCACGGCCGACAGCAGCCCGGTCACCTGGTTCAGGAGGATCGGCAGGACGATCAGCGTCACCAGCACGGCGGCGAGCACGAACAGCAGCAGCAGCACCGTCGTCGCCAGCCAGCGCGCCATGCCGATCGCCTGCAGCCGCCGGGCCACCGGGTCCAGCAGATAGGCGATGATCATGCCGGTGACGAAGGGCGCCAGCACGCCACTGAGCAGCCAGACCAGCAGGCAGAAGACGACGAAGCCGATCAGCCAGAAGCGGATTTGGACGGACCCGTTCACGCGTGCGCCCCCGCCGGCATGAGGAAGCGGCGGATGGTCTCGCGCAGATAGCCGATCGCCGACAGGATCGTGGTCGCGGCCACGACCCAGACCAGCAGCGCGATCGCGCCGCGGGCGTCGACATTCAGCCCGGGCGCCGCCATCACCAGCCCCACCAGCGCCACCTGCATCACGGTGTTGAGCTTGCTGATCAGCGACGGGGTCAGCGAGCGGGTGCCGCGGCCGGCGAAATGCAGCACCACCACGCCCAGCACCAGGCCGATGTCGCGCCCCACCACCAGCGCCACCAGCCAGGCCGGCAGCGCCGCCATCCAGGCCAGGGCCAGGTAGGTGCCGACCAGCAGCAGCTTGTCGGCGGTGGGGTCGAGATAGCTGCCCAGTGCCGTGCGCGCCCGCAGCCAGCGAGCCAGGATGCCGTCGATCGCGTCGGTCAGCGCCGCGACCACGAACATCCAGAAGGCGGTGACCAGGCGGCCATCCAGGATCAGCCAGATGGTGACCGGGGCCAGGACCAGCCGTGCCAGGCTGAGCAGGTTCGGCAGGGAGCGGACCAGAAGGCGCAAAGGGCCTGACCTCGATGCCAGTTGTGTCGTCACGCCGGCGGGGTTACCCGCCGGTTCGGTGCAGCTCGAGCG
>NZ_JANX01000837.1 GCF_000767795.1 Inquilinus limosus MP06
GGAGGGGGGGACTTTAAAAAAAGCGATCCTCACGTTCCGATCCCCATCTCAATACCCCCGATCCGCCACGCTCTGCGCCGTGCGGCGGATGGCGTCGCGGGCGGCGGGGTCGCGGTCGGCGATGGTCTCGAACAGCATGTCGACGATCACCAGCTGGCTGATCTTCGAGGTCAGCGCCCCGCCGGTCAGCGGCGTCTCCGGCGCCGAGGCCAGCAGCACCATATCGGCCAGGCCGGTCAGCGGGCTCCTGCTGCGGTTGGTGATCGCGGCCAGGAAGACCCCGGCCTCCTTCGCCAGCGTCGCGGCGCGGACCACGTCGAGGGTGGAGCCGGAGCTGGAGACGGCCAGCGCCACGTCGCCCTCGGCCAGCGCCGCGGTCGCCATCGCCGCCATGTGCGGGTCGTCATGCGCCACCGCCTGCAGCCCGATCCGGGCCAGCTTGTACTGGGCGTAGCGCGCGGTGACGGACGAGGCGCCGACGCCGAACACCAGCACGCGCCGGGCCTTGCGCAGCCGGTCGGCCACCGCCTCCACCGCCGCCGGGTCCAGCAGGTCCTCGGTCTGGCGCAGCGCGTCGACGGCGCGGTCGACGATGCGGAACAGCGCATGCCGTCCCGCCTCCTCCGCCCGCGCCGGCTGAGCGGAGGCGAGTTCGGTGGCCAGGGCCAGCTTGAAACCCTGGAAGCTGGGGAAGCCCTGCTCGCGGCAAAAGCGGATCACCGAGGCCTCGGAGGAGCCGGAGGCCTCGGCCAGTTCGGTCACGGTCTGCGACAGCACCCGCTCCGGCCCCTCCAGCACATAGTCGCCGATGCGGCCCAGAGCCGGCGACAGGCCTGGATTGGCGGCGCGCAGGCTGGCCAGCACCTTGCGCCCGAGGGTCGGGGTCTCGCTCATGGCTGCATCCTACCCCTTCACCGCCCCGGCCAGCATCGCCCGGCCGAGATAGCGGTAGCTGACGAGGCCGAGCAAGAGCGGCGGCAGCACGCTGAGCATCATCGCCGCCGCGGTGGCGCCCCATTTCACGCCCCAGGAGGTGATGAAGAAGGTGGCGCCGACCGTCACCGGCACGGCGCTGCGGGTGGTCAGGATCAGGCCGAACAGGAACTCGTTCCAGCTGTAGATGAAGCTGAGAATGGCCACCGCCACCAGCACCGGCCGGGCCAGCGGCAGCACGATGTGGCGCAGCACGGCGAAGGTGGAGGCGCCGTCGACCCGTGCCGCCTCCTCGATCTCCTGCGGCAGGTCCTGCAGGAATCCCACCAGCAGGATCAGCGCCAGCGGCAGGTTGATGATGCAGGAGATCAGGGCGAGACCCAGCCGCGTGTCGAGCAGGCCGAGCGCCTGGTACAGCAGGTAGAACGGGATGGCGAAGATCACCAGCGGCAGGGCGCGCAGGTTGGTCACCACCGGCAGGATCGTCGTCGTCCCCTTCCCCAGCTTCGCCATGGCGTAGGCGGCCGGCACGCCGAGGCCGAGCGCCAGGACGGTGCCGCCGAGGGCGATGGCGGTGGAGTTCAGCAGATAGCGCGGGAAGTCCAGCGCCGGGTCGGTCAGCACCTCGGCGTAATGCTCCAGCGTCGGCGCGAACAGCCACACCGGCGGATAGGCGTTGATGTCGAGCGTGGTCTTCAGCGAGGTCAGCAGCGTGACGATGACCGGGATGTTGAGGATCACGACCGCCAGCAGGAACACGGCCCAGCGCAGCCCGGCGACCAGGCGGGTCATCGCCGCGGCCTCCGCTCAACTCGATATGAGCTCGCCATATTCTTGTCCCCCCTCCCCTTGCGGGAGGGGGGTAGGGGGAGGGGTCTGCGCGCGTCCGCGCGCGAATGCGAAGGGCACAGACCTCGCCGGTGATGTCGGAACGCCGAAAGGCTCGCCGGCTCCAGCGTCGGAAACCCCCTCCCCCTGCCCCCCCTCCCGCAAGGGG
>NZ_JANX01000838.1 GCF_000767795.1 Inquilinus limosus MP06
GGGTTCGAGGACCGGACCACGACGAAGACGCCGGTCCCGCTCGCCGCGGCGCGGTCGAAGACCGGCCGCAGCGCGTCGAGGCCGAGATAGGGGCTGACGGTCAGGGCGTCGCCGCCGAAGCCGCTGCCGGCCCCCAGCATGGCGTCGGCATAGCCTGCCATGGTCCCGGCCAGGTCGCCGCGCTTGGCATCGATCAGGCACAGCGCGCCGCGGGCCCGGATCTGCGCGTTCACGGCCGCCAGCTCGGCCATGCCGGCCGGGCCGAAGCGCTCGAAGAAGCCGGATTGCGGCTTGATCACGGCCAGGAGGCCGTCGGCCGCCTCCAGCACCCGGCCGCAGAAGCGGCGCAGCCCGTCCGGGTCGTCGGCCAGGTCCCAGCGCCGCAGCAGCTCGGGCGACGGGTCGAGGCCGAGGCAGAGCGGCGATCGGTGGATCGAGAGGTCGGCGAAACGCTCGGCGAAGCTGGCCATGGCTGCGGCTCCTGCTGGAAGAAGGGACCCGGATGTGATCGGGCCTTGGCCTTTCCGCGTCCATCGACTATGCCGGTCGGGGATGTGAGCTGAGGTCACATGGTCAGGCGGCGGCTGCCATCGCTGAAGGCCCTGCAGGCCTTCGAGGCCTTCGCCCGCGCGGGCTCGATGGTGCGCGCGGCGGAGGAGCTGTGCGTCACCCACGGCGCCGTCAGCCGCCAGATCAAGGCGCTGGAGCGGCAGCTGGGCGCGACGCTGCTGGCCGGCCCGCGGCATGCCCTGGCCTTCACCCCGGCGGGGCGGGAGCTGGCGGCCTGCCTGGCCTCGGCCTTCGACCAGATCGCCGCCGGGCTGCCGGGGGCGGAGGCGGGGGAGGCGCTGGTGGTCTCCTCGCCCGGCACCTTCGCCATGAAATGGCTGATCCCGCGCCTGGCCGGCTTCATCGAGGCCAATCCCGGCCTGCAGGTGCGGATCATCGAGGATGGCGGGCCGGTCGAATTCGGTCGCGGCGGCGTCCAGGCCGCGATCCGGCCGCATCGCGGCCCGGCGCCGGCCGGCATGGCGGCGACGCCCTTCCTGGTCCATGCCTTCGGCCCGGTGCTGTCGCCCGGCCTGTTCGACCGGGCCGGCCGCGCGGCGGAGCAGGCGCTGCGGCTGCCGCGGCTGCACAGCGAGACCTTCGCCGAGAGCTGGGCCCGATGGGCGGCGGCGGCCGGCATCGACCTGCCGCGGCCGGCGGCCGAGCGGTCCTTCGAGCACAATTCCTACATGCTGGAGGCGGCGGCCGCCGGCCTCGGCATCGCGGTCACCGCCTGGGCCTTCGCCCAGGCGGATATCGAGGCCGGGCGGCTGGTCGCGCCCTGGGGCTTCCGCCGCCTTCCCACCCGCTTCACCTTCCTGCGGCCGTCGCTGGCCGGCCACGCGGCGGCGGACAGGCTGGCCCGCTGGCTGGTGGCGGAAGGCCGCAAGGCCAAGCCGCCGCCGTCGCCGCTGATCCGTCCGCCTGAGAGCTAGCCGGGCTCGCCGATCGATTCCCTGAGCCAGCCGCGGAAGCGCGCGACCTCCGGGCGGCGCCAGCGGGCGGGGGTGGAGACCAGCCAATAGCCGAGGCCGGCATCGATGGTCTCGGGAAAGGCGCGGACCAGACGGCCGGAGCGCAGGGCGTCGTCGACCAGCAGCGGCCAGGCCAGCCAGATCCCGTGCCCGGCCAAGGCGGCCTCGACCGCCAGCGACGCGTCGGGGAAGCGCCGGCGCGGGTGGCCGGCGAGATCGGCCGGGCCGCCCATCGCCAGCCAGGCGTCCCAGCCGAACAGGCTCTGCTCATCCTCGATCAGCGGCACCGCCCGCGCCGGGTCGGCCAGGGCGGCAGCGACCTCAGGCGACGCGACCGGGATCAGCGGCTGCGGCGCCACCAGCTCGGCCTTCAGCCCCGGCCAGCGGCCGCGACCGAAGC
>NZ_JANX01000839.1 GCF_000767795.1 Inquilinus limosus MP06
GGTTCAGCACGCCGGCGTGGTGTCGGATGTGGTCGGCGATGAAGGTGGAGATGAAGTAGTAGCCGTGGTCGTAGCCGGCATGGCGGCGCAGGGTCAGCGGCTGCCCGGCCGCTTTGCACGCCGCCTCCAAGAGATGCGGATGCAGCTCCCGCTCCAGGAACGGGTCCGCCTCGCCCTGGTCGATCAGAAGATCCGGGCAGCGCGCCCCGCCCTGCACCAGCGCCGTCGCGTCCCACTGCGCCCATTGGGATTGGTCCGGGCCGAGATAGTTGCCGAACGCCTTCTGGCCCCAGGGGCATTGCGACGGCGCCGCGATCGGCGCGAAGGCCGACACCGATCGGTACAGTCCGGGGTTGCGCAAGGCCGCCACCAGCGCCCCGTGCCCGCCCATCGAATGCCCGAAGATCCCCATCGACGAGCGCCGCGCCGGGAAGTGCTTGCCGATCACCTCCGGCAGCTCCCGCGTCACATAGGCATGCATCCGGTAGCCGTCGCGCCAGGGCTCTTGCGTGGCGTCGAGATAGAACCCGGCGCCGAGCCCGAAATCCCAGCTCTCGTCGTCGCCCGGATATCTGCGGTCGCGCGGGCTGGTGTCCGGCGCCACCAGCATCAGCCCGAACTCCGCCGCATGCTGCAGCGCGCCCGCCTTGATGATGAAGGTCTCCTCGGTGCAGGTCAGCCCGGCCAGCCAGGTCAGCACCGGCACCGGACGCTCGGCCGCCTGCGGCGGCACATAGACCGCGAACCGCATCTCGCCGCCGATCTCGGCCGAGGCATGGCTGTAGAACCCCACCTCGCCCGCGAAGGCCCGGTGCCTGCTCCTGGTGGTGATCTCGCCCGACATCAGAACTCCACGACCGTGCGGATCGACTTGCCCTCATGCATCAGGTCGAAGCCCTCGTTGATCCGCTCCAAGGGCAGCTTGTGCGTGATCATCGGGTCGATCTCGATCTTCCCCGACATGTACCAGTCGACGATCTTCGGCACGTCGGTCCGCCCGCGCGCCCCGCCGAAGGCCGTGCCCTTCCACACCCGGCCGGTCACCAGCTGGAACGGACGGGTCGAGATCTCCTGCCCCGCCCCCGCCACGCCGATCACGATGCTCTGGCCCCAGCCGCGGTGGCTGCTCTCCAGCGCCGCCCGCATCACCTTGGTGTTGCCGGTGCAGTCGAAGGTGTAGTCCGCCCCGCCGATCTGGTCCGCGCCCCGCTTGGTCAGGTTCACCAGATACGGCACCAGGTCGCCCTCGACCTCGCTCGGGTTCACGAAATGGGTCATGCCGAAGCGCTCGCCCCATTCCTTCTTCCCGTTGTTCAGGTCGACGCCGATGATCATGTCGGCCCCGGCCAGCCGCAGCCCCTGGATCACGTTCAGCCCGATGCCGCCCAGCCCGAACACGATCGCGGTCGCCCCCTCCTCCACCTTCGCCGTGTTGATCACCGCGCCGATGCCCGTGGTCACGCCGCAGCCGATGTAGCAGATCTTGTCGAAGGGCGCGTCCGGGTTGACCTTGGCCAGCGCGATCTCCGGCAGCACCGTGAAGTTCGAGAAGGTCGAGCAGCCCATGTAGTGGAAGATCTTCTCGCCGCCGATCGAGAACCGGCTGGTGCCGTCCGGCATCAGACCCTGGCCCTGGGTCGACCGGATCGCCGTGCACAGATTGGTCTTGCGCGACAAACACGACGGGCACTGCCGGCATTCCGGCGTGTACAGCGGGATCACATGGTCGCCCTTCGAGAGGCTGGTCACCCCCAGGCCCACATCGACCACCACCCCCGCGCCCTCATGCCCCAGGATCGACGGGAACAGGCCTTCCGGATCCGCCCCGGACAGCGTGAACTCGTCCGTGTGGCAGATCCCGGTCGCCTTGATCTCGACCAGCACCTCGCCGAACTTCGGTCCCTCAAGGTCCACCTCCA
>NZ_JANX01000840.1 GCF_000767795.1 Inquilinus limosus MP06
GATGCCTCGGGCCACCGCCGGGTTGTTGCCGGTGGCGCGGTTCATCAGGTCGCGCTGCTCGCGCAGGGCTTCCGTGTAGGTCTGAGCCGACCGCGCCGCGGCCTGCTGCCGCCGATCGGTCTCCGCCAACACCGCATTGGCGTTAGAGAGCCGGCCTTCCTCCTCCGCTAACGCGGCGCGCTGGTCGAGCAGCGCCTTGGTGAAGACGTCGATCCGGGTCACCACGCCGCCCGCGCCGAGGGCCTGGGCCTGCTCGCGCATCCCGTTCAGCCGGTCGATCAGGCCGTCCAGCTCCGCCACGGTGCGCGGGGTCGATCTCTCGATCTCGCCGGCCAGCCGGGTGAATTCCACCCCGGCATTGTTGCCGAAGAGCCCGTCCAGCAGCGATCCGCCGGCGGAGGCAGTTGCTCTTCCCGCTGCGCCCGAGATCCTCCGCTGAATGGTGTCGATCGCCGCCGTGGCGTCCTGAGCGCTACGCCGCGCGGCCGCCTGCGTCGAGGCCAGCATGTTGGCGCCGAGCTGTTTGACGGCTCCGCTGGCCGCCTCCGCAGCCTTCGGGACAAAGCCGATCGATCGCGCGGCCAGCTCCATGGCGCGGGAGTACGATTGCGCCGACCGCTCGCCGGCATCCTGCGCACCGGCGAGCAGCGTGACCCCGACGACGGCCGCCGTGGCGGCGATGCCGGGCACACCGCCCAGAGCGCCGACAGCACCGGAGGCCAGGACACGCGCTCGCGCGGCAACGCTGGCGCGAGCCTGAGCCGCCGCGTTAGCGTTTACGGCAGCCGTGTTGGCCGCCGCCGCTTCGGCAGCCGCCAGTTCGGCCACCCGAAGTTGGGCCAGGGCCGCAGTCGAGGCACCGATGGCCGCTCGGCGCTGGAGTGCAGCACGTGCTGCTGCGAGTTCAGCGGCGGCCTGTTGATAGGCCGCTTGGGTGGCTGCTGCCTCGGCCTGCCCCTGCGCGATAACGGCCGCTCGGGCGGCGCCGGCATCGGCAATCCGGCCGCGCATCGCCGTGGCCAATCGAACGAGAGCCACAGCCGCAAGACCGGTCACCACCGCCCCGACCAGACCGAAATTGTCCCCCAGCCCGACGAACGTGTTCGCGAGCAGCGCGGCGGCGCCTGTGGCCGTCGCGGCCTGGCCCACCCAGCGCTCGGCCCCGTTCAGGAGGACGGTCCAGCCTTCACCGATTGTCGCCTGCATCCGCTGGTATTCGGCGTCGATCGCTTCCGCCTGGGATAGCAGCGCCTTCACCACGGTCTCGGCCGTCAGCTGGCCCTGCTCGGCCAAGGCGCGCAGCTCGCCGCGGGACTTGCCGAGGGCATCCGCCAACGCCTGGGCCAGGCGGGGCGCCTGCTCCATCACGGAATTAAATTCCTCGCCGCGCAGCACGCCCGACGACAGGCCCTGCAGCAGCTGGGTCACCGCGGCATCGGCCGACGCCTGGGAACCGCCGGAGACGCGGAAGCCCTGGTTGATGGTGCGGGTCACCGCGAGGATCGAGCCCTCGGACACCTTGAGGGTGGCGGCGGCCCGCGAGATTCCAGCGAACAGCTCGGCCGTCGAGCCAAGCGCGCTGCGGGTGTCCTGCGCCAGGCCGAAGACGGCCAGCCGAAGGCGGGTGACGTCGTTCTCGTTGGCGGCGACCAGGCGCAGGCGGTTGCTCACGATGGTCCAGCCATCGGCCATGTCGGTCAGCTGCTGGACCGTGATGCCGATCCCCAGCGCCGCCAGCATGCCGCGCAGGCCGCCGAGGGAGCCGGTCAGACCCGAAACCGCGCTGTTGCTGTTGGCGGCCTGGCGCTCCAGCCCGGCAACCTCGCCGGTGGTCTGCTGGGCTGCGGCGCCCAGCTGGCGGACGCCGGCGGCGCCGGAGGTTGCCTGGGCCGCCATTGCCGCGGCAGCAGCGCTC
>NZ_JANX01000841.1 GCF_000767795.1 Inquilinus limosus MP06
ACCTGCGGGTCGAGGACGGGCTGATCGGCACCGAGAGCGGCAACCACCGCCTGGCCTATGGCGAGCTGCTGGCCGGCGAGCGCATCCGGCTGGAGCTGGACGAAGGCCATCCGGTCAAGCCGGTCTCGGCGTACCGCATCGTCGGCCGGCCGCAGCCGCGGGTCGACATCCCGGCCAAGGTCGCCGGGCAGGCCGTCTTCGTGCATGACCTGCGGGTCGACGGCATGGTCCATGGCCGGGTGGTGCGGCCGCCCTATGCCGGGGTCGATCACGGCCCCTTCGTCGGCACCAGCCTGGTGGCGGTGGACGAGGGCTCGGTCGCGCATCTGCCGGGCTTCATCGCCGTGGTCGCGATCGGCGACTTCGTCGGCGTGGTGGCGGAGCGGGAGGAGCAGGCGATCGCCGCCGCCGAGGCGCTGCGGGTCGAATGGAAGCCGGTGCCGACCCTGCCGGATCTCGACGATCTTGCGATGGCGCTACGGGCGAATCCATCGATCGCAAGGCGGGTCGAGGACCGGGGCGATGTCGAGGCGGCCCTGGCCGGGTCGGCGACACGGCTGACCCGCCGCTATGTCTGGCCCTACCAGATGCATGGCTCTATCGGCCCGTCCTGCGCCGTCGCCGATATCGGCCCGGGCCACGCCAGGGTCTGGGCCGGCACCCAGAACCCGCATCCGCTGCGCGCCGATATCGCCCGGCTGCTCGACCTGCCGGAGGCGGCGGTCGACCTGGTGCGGATGGAGGCGGCCGGCTGCTACGGCCGCAACTGCGCCGACGACGTGGCCGCCGATGCGGCGCTGCTGTCCCGTGCCGTCGGCCGGCCGGTCAGGGTGCAGTTGACCCGCGAGCAGGAGCATCTGTGGGAGCCGAAGGGCACGGCCCAGCTGATGGAGGTCGATGGCGGGCTCGACGCCGCCGGCGACGCCATCGCCTATGACTACCAGTCGCGCTACCCGTCGAACGGCGCCCCGACCCTGGCGCTGCTGCTGACCGGCAAGGTCCCGCCGGTGCCGCAGGTGGTCGAGATGGGCGATCGCACCTCGATCCCGCCCTATGACTATGCCAACCGCCGCGTCACCATCCACGACATGCCGCCGATCGTCCGCGCCTCCTGGCTGCGCGGCGTCTCGGCCCTGCCCAACACCTTCGCGCATGAGAGCTGGATCGACGAGGCGGCGGCCGCGGTGCAGGTCGACCCGGTCGAATACCGGCTGCGCTACCTGCGCGACCCGCGGGCGCGCGACCTGGTCGAGCAGACGGCGGCCGAGGCCGGCTGGGTACCGCGCACCCGCTGGGGGACGGAGGGCGGCGAGGGCGACATTCTGCGCGGTCGCGGCTTCGCCTATGCCCTCTATGTCCACAGCAAGTTCCCGGGCTACGGCGCCGCCTGGTCGGCCTGGGTCGCGGATGTCGAGGTCAACCGTGCCACCGGCGAGGTCGCGGTCACCCGCATCGTCAACGGCCACGATGCCGGGCTGATGATCAACCCGGCCGGGGTGCAGCACCAGGTCCACGGCAACATCGTCCAGTCGATCAGCCGGGCGACGCGGGAGGAAGTGCGGTTCGAGGCCGGGCTGCCCGCGGTGCGGGACTGGGGCGGCTATCCGATCGTGGGCTTTCCGGACGTGCCGCCGATCCACACGCTGATGGTCGAACGGCCGGACCAGCCGCCGCTGGGCGCCGGCGAATCCGCCTCCGTCCCCAGCGCCGCCGCCATCGCCAACGCCATCTACGACGCCTGCGGCATCCGCTTCCGCGAGCCGCCCTTCACGCCGGAGAAGGTGAAGGACGCTCTGGCGCGTGAGGGCATGCTGGCCCCGCCGGCGGATCAGCCCATGCCGCCGCCTGCCGCCATCGCCGCGCCGCCGGCCGCCCGCCGCGGCGGGCGAGGCTGGAAGGCCTGGCTGCTC
>NZ_JANX01000842.1 GCF_000767795.1 Inquilinus limosus MP06
GGCGGTGACCGGCGCCGGCTGGCGGTTCAGCCGGATGCGGCGGTCGCCTTCCGAATACTCGATCTCGGTCAGGCCGGTCTCGTCGAGGAGCTTGGCCAGGCCGCGGACGAATTCGGGATCGAGATTGAAGGTGGTCATCTGGTCTTCACCGGTCGGTTTCAAGGAGCCGCGCCATCGCCTGCAGGGCCAGAAGATAGCCATGCACGCCGAGCCCGCACACCACCCCCGTCGCCGCCAGCGAGACATAGGAATGGTGCCGGAATGCGTCGCGGCGGAAGATGTTGGAGAGATGGACTTCGATCACCGGAAGTTCCGCGGCGTTCAGCGCGTCGAGGATGGCGACCGAGGTGTGGCTGTAGGCGCCGGCATTGACGACGATGCCGTCATGGGCGGTGCGGGCCTCCTGGATCCAGGTGACCAGCTCCCCCTCATGGTTCGACTGCCGGAAATCGATCTCGAGCTCCAGCTGCTCGGCCTCGTCGGCGCAGGCCTGCTCGATGTCGGCCAGCGTGTCCCGGCCATAGATCTCGGGCTGGCGCACGCCCAGCATGTTGAGATTGGGGCCGTTGAGGATAAGGACCGTCGGCCGGTCCGACTGGATCGCCGTCACGCGTCGCTGCTCCCGGAATCAATAGGCCGGGCGTATCATAGGCAATGCGGCTTTCACAAGCACCGTCGCAGAAACCTGTCATCCTTCACAGGACGACAGGGGCATCCGGCAGCTCGTCGGGATTGGTGTCTCCGGGCGCCGCCGGCCAGGCCCGCAGCAGCTCGGCGTCGATCGCGGCCAGCGCCTCCAGCACGCCTTCCTCGTAGCGCCCGGCCCGGAAGCGGTCCTGCAGCGCGGCGCAGATCCGCGGCCAGACCGCGGCGTCGACCCGGGCGGTGACGCCGCGGTCGGCGACGATCTCGATCCTGTGGTCGGACAGCAGCAGATACAGCAGCACGCCGGTTG
Organism: Inquilinus limosus MP06; assembly: GCF_000767795.1. Taxonomy (GTDB): domain Bacteria; phylum Pseudomonadota; class Alphaproteobacteria; order DSM-16000; family Inquilinaceae; genus Inquilinus; species Inquilinus limosus_E. Next base: position 956 of record NZ_JANX01000842.1, read on the forward strand.
CCTGCGCCGTGTCCCACACCCGCAGCCGGCCGAACACCTCCAGCGCCCGGGTGCGGCTGTCGCGGATGTGGCGCGGGGCCGAGGCCTCGACCGCGATCACGATCTCGCCCAGGTGGCGGCGCTCGGCGCCGCGGATGGCCTCGTGCAGCCGGGCCATCACCGCCGGGCCGAAATGCCGGCGCAGCAGCCGGTGGCCGTGCCATTCGGCGACGGGGCGGAAACGCCTGAGCATGCTACCAGCTTCCGGACGCACCGCCGCCTCCGCTCGATCCACCGCCGCCGCTGAAGCCGCCCCCGCCGGAGCTGCCGCCCGACCCGCCGCCGAAGCCTCCACCGAAGCCTCCGCCGAACCCACCGGATCCGCGGCGATTGCTGAAGGTGCCGCCGCCCGGCCCGCCGAGAACGCCGCCGATGCCGCCGAGAATCACCGCGCCGATGGCGCAGAAGGCACCGAAGAAGACCATGCCGGTCAGGCCCCAGCCGATGCCGCCCGCGACCAGCGCGCCCCCGCCGGCCGGCAGCGGCATCGGCAGCCCGGCGCCCCGCAGGATGGCGCGGACGGCGGCGCCGAACAGGATTGCCGGGATGATATAGGCGAACAGGTCCTGCGGCGCCTCGCGCCGGCTCTCCGGTGGAGGCGGCGGCAGCGCCTCGCCGTCGATCAGCCGGATCAGGCTGTCGACCGCGGCGCCCAGCCCGCCGGCGAAATCGCCCTGGCGGAAGGCCGGGGTGATCTGCTCGCGGATGATGCGGCCGGCGGTGATGTCCGGGATCGCCCCCTCCAGCCCGTAGCCTGGCTCGATCCGCACGGTGTGGTCGTCCTTGGCGACCAGCAGCAGCACGCCGTCGTCGACGCCCTTGCGGCCCAGCTTCCACTGGTCGAACACCCGCCTGGCATACTGCTCGACAGCGTCGGCGCCGGTGGTCGGCACCAGCAGGACGGCGATCTGC
>NZ_JANX01000843.1 GCF_000767795.1 Inquilinus limosus MP06
ATCTGTCCGGCCATGGCGAAGAAGCGGCGGTCGCATTCCGCCTCGTCCTCGGTCCCGGCCCGGATCGCCGCGCCCAGCGCCATGATCACCCGCAGCCGCCGCCGGATCACCGCCTGGTCCGCGACCGGGGCAGCCTCCACATCGTCGGCCGGCGCGTAGCCCAGCTGCTCCAGCGCCGCATCCGCGGTGGCGAGCCATTGCACCGTGTCCGCCGGCAGCCCGAACTCCCGGCACAGCCGGGCCACGGCCGCCGGCGCCGGGCTGCGCTCGACCATCTCCGCCACCTCCGGCCGCTCCAGCCGCTCGGCGATCTCGCCGAAGCGTTCGCTGGCCTCGGCCTCCTCCGCCTCGGTCCTGGCGCCGTCAAAGGAAGCGGCCGCCATCGCCAGCATCGCCCGCATCCCGGCCGGTGCCCTGTCGCTCGCCCCGGCCGGCCGGGCCTTCTGCGGCGGCACCTCGGGCGGGCGGGAGAGCTTGGCCTCCAGCAGCAGGGTCAGCCGCAGCGAGCGGGCGGCGACGGCGACGCGCTGGCAATAGTCGACTCCCGGCTGCGGCGCCTCGACCGCCTCGGTGCGGGCGGCCTCCATCACCTCCATCTGGATCTCGGCCGCCCGGGCCAGCAGGCGCAGATGCCGCGCCGCCCGCTCCTCCTGGGGAGCGGCCGGGGCCTCCGATGCCTGGTCGGTCTGCGCCTTGTCCATGGAACGTATCATGAACAAGAATCGGAGTTAAGGCAACGGCACGATGTGTTTACGGCGAGCGCTCGCCCGAAATGGTCCGAAAAAGGTGTGGAAGCGATCATCGCCTGGCTCTCACGAGCGGACATGGCTCGCCTCGACCCTTTCCGGCCCCGTTGGTTTCGATAGATCATGAGCGGCCCGCGACGCCGTCGTCGACCTGGGTCGCCTTTGGATTTGGCTGTGGGGTAACCGCTCAAATGAACGATTGGATCGGCGCGCCACTCAGGAAAATTGATGAGCTCCAGGCGTTCGACGCCATGGTCTTGTTCCTTGATGCATACTGGAAGCGCACCGGCAAAACCGATGATATTGCCAGCCTCTTAGGTGATATCAGTCGCGATATCTGGTCGGATGGCTCGCCAAGCGACCCGGGAGCTTGGGAAGACTGGCGCAAGGCGGTGCAGTCGGCGCTTCAAGTTAATGGCAGCTAACCGCCCAACCCGGTCGTGCCTCCTGGACGGCTCACTCCGATAGCCGCCACGAGCGGTCCGCCCCTGAAACACGCACCGGGGCCGTTGCAGCAGGATCAATGACGATCCTGCCCTCCCTCTGCCGGGTCCGCTTTCAGGCGAGGTTGGGTCGTCGGGAGTGCTCGCTTCAGCGAAGCCAGCAGCGCCGGGGAGAGTCCGCGCCGAGCGGATAGCGACCCGCGGCGCCTGCCCGCCTTTGCTACCGGGCCGATCAGCCCCCTACCCCGCCACCGCCCTCCGCATGAACAGGCGCGGGATGATGTCGATGCCCTTGTCCCGGATCATGTCGCGGATCGCGGCCAGGCCCGGGCCCAGCGCCTCGTCCGGCATCGGCTCGAAGCCGAGGCGGGCATAGTACGGCGCGTTCCAGGGCACGTCGCGGAAGGTCGACAGCGTCAGCTCCGGCAGCCCCCGCTCCCGGGCGATCGCGTCCAGCCGGTCGATCAGCGCCGCGCCCAGGCCGCGGCGGGCATGGTCGGGATGGACGTCCAGTTCCTCGATATGCAGCGTGCCGTCGATCTCGCCGAACAGGGCGAAGGCGACCGGCCGGTCCCCGGAATCGGCCGTCACCCACAGCCGCCCCTCCCGGGCCCGCAGCAGCACCTCCTCCGGCTCCGCCGGATCGAGCGCCGCGATCTCCGGCAGGCCGATCGCGCCGAAGCGCGACGCCGCCGCGACCTCGATGGCGCGGAC
>NZ_JANX01000844.1 GCF_000767795.1 Inquilinus limosus MP06
GTCCGGATGCGGATGCCGGTGGCTGCCGAGGCGAAGGCGAGCACCGCGATCGGGACCAGGTAGACGAAGGCGAGATAGAGCCCGGCCGGGGAGCGCAGCCGCTGCCGGGCCAGATGGGCGATGGATGTCGCCCGGTCCCGGCCGGAGGCGCCGAGTCCGATCAGGGCCGCCAGCAGCATCGGCACGATGGCGAAGGCCTGGTCGCCCAGGAAGGCCAGAGGGCCGAGGATGTGGCCCGCCGGGCCGATCAAGGTGCCGTCGCTGCGCTCGGCCAGATAGCCCAGGGGGACGAAGTCGTTCCGGACCAGCCACAGCAGATGCGGCGCAATCACCAGCAGGCAGGCGGCCAGGCCGAGATAGAGGCCCGGCCGAACGAAGTGCCGCCGGCCCGCCGGCGACAGCAGCAGATAGGCCAGGAGCGTCGCCAGCAGCACGCCGATCGAATACTTCGCCAGCAGCCCCAGCCCCGCGGCGATGCCGGTCAGCACCCACCAGACGGCACGGTCACGGGTGAAGGCGCGCCAGAACAGCGCCATGGTCCACGCCCAGAAGGCGAACTGGACGACGTTCGGGTTGAAGCGCGGCGTGGCGTAGGTGGTGTAGTGGGTGAGGGCCAGCAGGACCACGGCGACCAGCGCGGCGCGGCGCCCGGCGATGTCGCGCGTCAGCAGCCGGATGCCGGCGAAGGCGGCGGCGATGAAGGCCTGGCTCAGCGCGTAATAGGCCCAGTTGGCGCTGCCGAACACGGCATGGACCAGCTCGGCGGACCAGGCGGCGAGGGGTGGATGCTTGTGGTAGCCCCAAAGCCAGTGCTGGCCCCAGTAGAGGCTTTCGAGCGTGTCGGGATGCAGGTTGCCCGCCAGCCAGGCCGGCAGCAGGGTCCAGGCCGCGAAGCCGGCGGAGACGAAGGCCAGCACCCAGGCGGTGCGGATGCCGGCTGCGGGCGTCGCGCCGGAGCGGTGCATCCCCAGGGAGACAGGGGAGTCGGTGACGGATGCGGACGAAGCCGCCTCGATGCTCACGATGTCGCTGCTCGATTGAAACATTCGACCGCGGTCCGGAAGATGCCGCCAGCGGCGGCCGGGGCTGCGGCACGATCAGAAATATCCGGTTGCTCTGCGTTCCGGTAGTTACAATTTTGTATATTTCGATAGATAAGTAATTGATGAATTAAGATTGCAGTCTATGCTGAAAGCATCAACGTTAGCCGATCAATATGAAAGGAATTTATGTGTAGGAGGGATTCCAGGCGCAGTATTATTCCGGCGAAGGGTCCATCCTTCCGCCGCCGACGTCGCCGGCCATGCGGGATGTCGTGCCCCGAAAAGACGAAGGCCCGCCCACGGTGGTGGACAGGCCTCGCCGGAAGCGGAAGCGTGATGCGGTCTGGTCAGTCGGCGCGTTCGGCGACCTGGGTGTTCGGCGCGTAGATGAAGCCGTAGGTCGGGTAGACCGTCGTCCCCATCTGGCCGGTCGGCTGGTGCCAGAAGCGGGTCTGGCTCCAGTCGTTCTTGGCGGAGACGTCGATGACCCGGGCCGGCTCGTTCACCCGGCCGCGCGGCGCCCAGTTGGCCTGGTCGACGATGATCTCACGGGAGCTGACCACCCGGCGCACCACCGCGACATGGCCGCGCCGCATCGACGCATAGCGCTTCAGCACGATCACCGAGCCGGCGACCGGCATGCGGCCGCGGTTGTAGCGTCCGGCGGCGGCATCCCACCAACGCCAGGCGTCGCCGGAGATCTGGAAGCCGGTGAGCTCGCGGGCGAAGGGAACGCAGGACCAGCGGCGATGCTGGGCTTTGAGCGCGGAGACCCGCTGGATCTGCCGCTGCTCGGTGACGTTGCGGGCCGTCAGTTGGGTGCGCGGGGCCGGCACATCGGCGACAG
>NZ_JANX01000845.1 GCF_000767795.1 Inquilinus limosus MP06
CGGCCCGAGGGCACGGCCCCGGCGGCGGGTGACGTCCTGCCCGGCGAAGCGGATCGCGCCGGAATCGGGGTCGGCCAGCCGCGCCGCCAGCCGGCCGAGGGTCGACTTGCCCGAGCCGGACTCGCCGACCAGCCCCAGCACCTCGCCCGGCGCGATGGCGAGCGAGACGCCGTCGACCGCCTGCACCGCGTCGGGCGCACGGCCGAAGCGCTTCACCAGGGTGTCGAGGACGAGGAGAGGTTCGGTCATGGGGCGGTCCTCGCCGCTGCTCGCCGATCACCCCATTGAGTCCCCCCTCCCCTCGCGGGAGGGGGGCAGGGGGAGGGGGTTCGTGCCGCAGGAGCAGTCGGCAGGCTGGATAGATGCGAGGAGACTAGCGTCATGCTCCGCCCCGGTCCGGCTCCGACGGAGGAAACCCCCTCCCCCTACCCCCCTCCCGCAGGGGAGGGGGGACTCGGTTGGCTTGGGCTGAGGTGTTGGTTGCCCCCCACCCATCGTGGCGCGTCGTCGACCGACAGCGTCGCGGCCAGCAGCTCGCGGGTGTAGCCGTGCTGCGGCTCATCCAGCACCTGCCGCGCCACCCCCGTCTCCACCACCCGCCCCGCCTTCATCACCGCCACCCGATCGGCCAGCTCGGCGACGACACCGAGATCGTGGGTGACCAGCAGCAGCGCCATACCGCGGCGGTCGCGCAAGCGTCGGAACAGGTCGAGGATCTGGGCCTGGACGGTGACGTCGAGCGCCGTGGTCGGCTCGTCCGCGATCAGCAGCTCCGGCCCCGCCGCCAGCGCCATGGCGATCATCGCCCGCTGGCGCATGCCGCCCGACAGCTCGTGCGGCCAGGCGCCGGCCCGGGCGGCGGGATCGGCGATGCCGACCTCGGCCAGCAGCTCCACCGCCCGACCCCGCGCCGCCCGGCCCCGGCAGACGCCATGCGCCTCCAGCACCTCGCGGATCTGCTCGCCCACCGTCAGCACCGGGTTGAGGCTGGTCACCGGCTCCTGGAACACCATGCCGATGCGGCCGCCGCGCACCGGGCGCAGCGCCGGCTCCGTCAGGCCCAGCAGCTCCGCCCCCTGCAGGCGGATCGACCCGGCGATGCGGGCGTCCGGCGGCAGGAGGCCGAGCGGCGCCATGGCCACGGTCGACTTGCCGGAGCCGGACTCGCCGACCAGCGCCAGCGTCTCCCCGGCCGCGAGGTCGAGGTCGACCCCGTCCACCGCCCGCACCGCCGCCCCCTCCCCGAAGTAGTCGACGGTGAGCCCCCGGATCGCCAGCAGCCCCCCGCTCACCGGCGCCTCCGCCGCGGGTCGAGCGCAGCCGTGAGCGCCTCGCCGAGCAGGCTGACCGAGAGCACGGCGACGACGATGGCGAGGCCGGGGATGGCGGAGAGCCACCAGGCGCTGCGCAGCACGGCGCGGCCCTCCGCGATCATGCTGCCCCAGCTGACCCGGTTCGGGTCGCCGAGGCCGAGGAAGGACAGCGCCGACTCGATCAGGATGGCGCTGGCGGTGATCACGGTGGCCAGCACCAGCACCGGCGCCAGGGCGTTGGGCAGCAGCTTGGCGAAGGCGATCCGCGCCCAGCCCATGCCCATGCAGCGGTACGCGTCCACGAAGTCGCGCCGCGCCAGGGCCATCACCTCGGCCCGCACCACCCGGGCCGGGCTGGGCCAGGCGCCGAGGCCGATGGCGACGACGATGCTGCCGAGCGACGGCCCCAGCACCAGGATCAGCGCCAGGGCCAGGATGAAGCTGGGCACGGTCTGCACCGCCTCGGTCAGCCGCATCAGCGCCTCGTCCACCCAGCCGCCGAGGAAGCCGGCGGTGGTGCCGACCAGGAGGCCGAGTGCCGACCGCCAGCACCGCCGCCGCGGCGCCGACCAGCAG
>NZ_JANX01000846.1 GCF_000767795.1 Inquilinus limosus MP06
CGCCGCGGGCGGGAAGCTGGCCTCGAACGGGATCACGCCGGGTCGCCATGCACCAGCACCAGGTCGAAGAAGGCCAGCGCAGTGTCGGCCATGGCCTCGACCTTCGCCGGGTCCTTCTTGTCCACCAGGATGTCGCGGACCGAGCAGGCGATCAGCGGCCGCGGGCCGGCGCGGCGGGCGATCTCCAGCATCGGCACCAGCTCGAAGGCGAAGGCGCGGCGGCCGAAGGGGAAAGTCTCGACCAGCAGGATGTCGGGCTTCACGCGGGCCAGCAGGGCCAGCAGCTCGGCGGCGCGGCGCTTCTTCCAGCCGGTGTCGATCGGCCTGTCATCGGCGTCCAGCAGCATGCGGAAGCCGGTATCGGCCGACCGCACCGGCGGCAGCGCCACCACCTCGGCGCCGCCCCAGTCGGTGCCGGGCACGTCGAAGCCGCCCTGGGCCACGGTCACGGCGAAGCCGGCCTGGGCCAGCGCCCGGGCGATCGCCGCGGCACGGCGGACATGGCCGATGCCGAGCAGATGCTGAACGTGGAACAGAACCTTCATGCTGCCAAGGAAATGTTCAGCCGCTCGATCACCGGCGCCCCCGTCGAGTTCAGCCGGAACAGGTGTGCGCAGCCCCACTGCAGCCCGTCCGGTGCATCGCCGATCATGGTCCAATCGGCGGCGGAGGCATAGAGCGCCAGGATGACGCCACGATGACAGACCGCGACGGTGTCCCGCCTTGCGGCGGCGAGCCGCAGCAGCAGCGGCGCCAGCCGGGCCTGCAGCTCGCGGTAGGACTCGCCGCCGGGGGCGCGGAAATCCCGGCCCAGCGCCTCGCGCCGCGCCAGCTCTTCCGGGTCGATCCGGCTCTTGTCGGACAGGCGCAGCCCTTCCCACTCGCCCCAGTCCAGCTCGGTCAGCGCCGGCTCCGGCACCGGGTCGTGGCCCAGCAGCCGGGCCGTCTCGACGGCGCGGCACAGCGGGCTGGCCAGCACCGGCCAGCCGGCCGTCCAGTCCGGCAGGCGCCATTCGGCAGCGGCGGCGCGCCCGGCGTCGGACAGCGGGATGTCGGCCCGGCCCTGGATGCGCCGTGCCGCGTTCCATTCGGTCGGCGCGTGGCGCAGGACGAGGAGGCGGGTCACATCCGCTGACCTTCGCCAGAAGCGTAGTTACGATTTGCTTGATGCTGGGAGCAAATCGTGGTTACATTCAGATCGTGTTCGAATGGGACCCGGATAAAGCCGAGACCAACCTCGCCAAGCACGGAGTGGCGTTCGAGGCGGCCGGTGACTTTGACTTCACGACCTCCATCATTCGGCTGGACAACCGCATCGACTACGGCGAGCCGCGTTGGGTGGCCGTCGGGTTCATCGGCCGTCGCCTGCACGTTCTGGTTTTTTCGGGGCGGAAGGCTGGCCTCCGCATCATCAGCCTGCGCCGGGCGAACAGCCGGGAAAGAAGGAACTATGAGCAAGCGAAAGCCTGACCACATCAGCCAGGAGGCGTGGGACGCGGTCGATTCCCCGCCCCTGACGGATGAGTTCATGAAGGGCATGCGCCCAGTCTCCGAGACGCATCCGGAACTCATCGAAATGCAGCGCCGGTATCGTGGCCAGCAGAAGGCGCCGACCAAGCAGATGGTGACCCTGCGGCTGGATCCCGATGTGGTCGAGGCCTTCCGCGCCACGGGGGCGGGCTGGCAGCGGCGCATGAACGACGCGCTGCGCAAGGCCGCCGGCCTCTGACCGGGACCGATCACGCCACCCCTCCGGTGACCCGCGCCAGGGTGCGGTCGAGGATTGCGGCGGCGGTGGCGATGTCGTGCCGGGCCAGGATGTTGGCGCGGGCGGCCTCGCCCATCGCCTGGCGGCGGGCCGGGTCGTCCAGCAGGGCCGCGACGGCCT
>NZ_JANX01000847.1 GCF_000767795.1 Inquilinus limosus MP06
GCTCGTAGGCGATGCGGATGAACTCGTCGATGTAGAACTGGTAGTTCGTGAACAGGACGAAGTTCTGGAAATGCTCGCAACCGGTGGCGGTGTAGTGCTTCAGCCGGAACAGCGAGTAGTCCGCCCGCGGCGCCGTGAACAGGGCCAGCGGGTGCGGCTCGCCCGGCGGGATCACGGCGGTGCCGTTGACGATGCTGTCGTCCATCATCGCCAGGTCCGGCAGGTCGAACACCGCCCGCATGTGCAGCATCCGCTCGCGGGTCAGGTCGCCCTCGACATGCATGCCGTCGGGGAAGGCGAAATGGATCGGGATCGGCGTGTCGCTGACCCCGACCTCGACCGGTACATGGTGGTTGTGGATGATCTGGCCGACCTGCTCGGTCAGGTAGCGGTGGAACAGCGACGGCCGGGTGATGGTGGTGGAGAAGGTGCCCGGCCGGTCGACGAAGCCATAGGACAGGCGGGTGTCGGCCCGGCTGAAATCCTCGACCCGGACCGAGAGGTAAGGGTAGCAGGCGCGCACCCGGGCCGCCGGCTCCTCGCCGCGGGAATAGGCGCGGAAGGCGTCGCGCAGCAGGCCGGTGTTGGCGTCGTAGATCGCGTGCAGCCGGGCCACCGCTTCCGCGGCGTCGTGGAACTGCTCGGTGGCGAAGGTCTGGGGACCAGAGGTCTTGCTCATGCCTCGACTCCCATCAGCGACCGGCCGAACTGCTCGGGGTCGAACGGCCGCAGGTCGTCGATGCTCTCGCCGACGCCGATCGCGTGCACCGGCAGGCCGAAGCGCTCGGCCAGCGCCACCAGCACGCCGCCGCGGGCACTGCCGTCCAGCTTGGTCAGGATCAGCCCGGTGACCGAGACCATGTCGCGGAACACCTCGACCTGGCTGTGCGCGTTCTGGCCGGTGGTGGCGTCCAGCACCAGCAGCACGTCGTGCGGCGCCGTCGGATCGATCTTCTTGATGACGCGGACGATCTTGGCCAACTCGGCCATCAGATTGTCCTTGTTCTGCAGCCGGCCGGCGGTGTCGATCAGCAGCACGTCGCGACCCTCGGCCTTCGCCCGGGTCAGCGCGTCGAAGGACAGGCCGGCGGCATCGGCGCCGGGATTGGCGGTGACCACCGGGCAGCCGGAGCGCTCGCCCCAGACCTGCAACTGGTGCACCGCGGCGGCGCGAAAGGTGTCGCCGGCCGCGATCATCACCGACCGGCCCTCCTCGCGCCACTGCTTGGCCAGCTTGCCGATGGTGGTGGTCTTGCCGGTGCCGTTGACGCCGACCACCAGCACCACCTGCGGTTTCCGGTCAGGCGACAAGGTCAGGGGCTTGGCCACGGGCCGCAGGATCTGCGCCACATGGTCGGCCAGAGCGCGCCGGACCTCGTCGCCCGACACCTCCTTGCCGAAGCGGGTGCGGGCCAGCTCGGCGGTCAGCTTGGCGGCGGTGGCCGGGCCGAGATCGGCCTGGATCAGCAGCTCCTCCAGCTCCTCCAGCGTCGCATCGTCCAGCTTGCGCTTGGTGAAGATGCTGCTGATGCCTTCGGTCAGCTTGGCGGAGGAGCGCGACAGCCCCTCCTTCAGTCGGGTGAACCACCCCTTTTTCGGCGCCCCTGCGCCGCTGTCATTGGTCTGTTCTGTCATGGCCGCTTCTTAACACGCCGTGTGTGACCTCCGTAAGTCAGGCCCGCGCGGGGCAGGGGCGCCGGAAACGAAACCGCAAAAAAGGGTTGCAACCCATCCGCCTCCGGGACTGAAATGGCGGCATCGGCTGGGGTGCCCGTCGTCACGGCGGGCTGAGATCATACCCATCGAACCTGACCTGGATCATGCCAGCGGAGGGAGCCTGAGATGACCGGCATTCCGATTCCGTCCTGTTTGCAGGCCGACTCCGTCG
>NZ_JANX01000848.1 GCF_000767795.1 Inquilinus limosus MP06
ACGTCGTCCGCATCCCGATCGGCTGCTTCGGGCCGGGATCGAGCTCCTCATACTCAACCTTCGCGTCCGGCCGGAAGTCGAGGGTGCCATCCGCGACGACGGGCAGGTAGCCGCTGTTGGTGATGCGCGCCCGGGCGGCGCTGGTCGCGTAGTCCTCCTTGGCGTTGCCGATGGCCACCGGGCCGAAGACCGGCTGCCCCTGGGGGGACACGAAGCCCGTCGTCGCGACCTGCACCAGGCTCCGTTGCGCCGTGGCGTCGCCGGCCGAGACACTGTCCGCCACCAGCCGCGGATAGAAGATGTTGGAGTCCATGTCGAAGTAGTAGAGTTCCTCCATCCGGCTCAGATACGAGCCGCCGAAGGAGGATCGCAGGGTGCGGCCGTCCGGCGCGACAGCGGCCCCGTTCACGGCCGAGATCCTGTCGATGACGGCGCCGTCCGGCTCCGCCCGGCACATGTAGCAGGGCTGGAAGGAGCTGAAGAACATCAGCTTCGCGGCCTCCTGCTCCTGGGCCAGGAACCGGCTGCGGATCTCCACCACCTTGGCCGGCGCCACCTCCTGGCCGCCGGCCCCCGTCAGCCCGCTGATGTACCGGACCACCGGGCTGCCCGCCTGCCAGTCGCCCGCGCGGCAGACGACGTTCATGAACGAGACCACCCGCGTCTCGGCATGGGCGATCCGGCTGCGCTTCTTCTCGTTCAGCACCAGCAGGGCCAGCTGAAGCTTCGCCGGGGTCTGGACCGCGAGGGCCGCGGCGATGTTGTAGCCGCGCTTCTGGTGGCCCTCGTCCCATTCATTGGCGAGCAGCGCCAGGACCTGGCGCATGGCGGAGCTCTGGTCGCCGAGGTCCCTGCCGTCGAAGACGTCGCTGTACTTGCCGCCGAACGTCTCGATGCTGCCGAAGACGTCGGCGACGAAGATCCGGTCGATGTTCTCGATGAAGTCGCGCTGGAGCTGGATCTGGTGGACGAAGGCCGGCTGCAGATAGGCGTAGTCGCGGATCGCGGTGCTCTCGGTGATCCGGAACACGCCCGACTTGCCGATCTCGCTGTCGCCGCTGCGCAGATCGAGGCTCAGATCGAAGGTGCCGGGCAGCGCGCCGCCGGCCACGAGCTGGATCCGCCGCGACGACTTGCGCTGCAGCAGCATCATCTTGTCGTTGTTGATGTAGAGGAACGGCAGGGATTCATAGGCGATCGAGTTCCACCCCGGCACCGCCACGTCGAGGATGACATGCCCGCCCTCCTTCGCCGCCGCGGCCAGGTAGCTGAGCGCGGCGGGCAGCAGGTAGAGGTCGTCGCGGGCGGCATCGGCACCGAGCCAGGCATCGGCGGTGCGGTTGATCTTCGCATCCGCGACATCGACGCTGTACAGGTAGAAGTCCTTGGCGTCGGTCAGGTCGCTCTTGTAGGTGGGATAGCTCAGCTCCGGGATCGCCAGCGCGTAGGTGCGGTCGCCGGGCAGGCCGCTGCCCCACAGATAGGCTCCGAAGGTCGTCATCGCAGAGATCCTCCTGCTGCGGGCGCCGGCGCGGATGCGTCCGGGCGCTAGGACAGGTCGCCGATGAAGGTCTGGGCGCCGGAACCGGCGGTGGTGCTGACCGTGCCGAACACCGTGACCGCGGCGGTGACCATGGCCTGCGCGGCCGCCAGGACCGGCGCCTCGGTGGCCGCCGCCTCCGGATTCTCGGCCATCTTCTTGGCCACCACGGCCTGGACCGCGAGCGCGATCTGCATGATGCCGTTCATGTACCCGGTCGCATCCTGCACCGCGAGGCCGGCGGCCTCGGTCACCATCACCTCGGGCGGGCCCTGGACCAGCTGCGGCAGCGCCGCCGTGGTCTGCTGGTTGGCGAAGCCGACCGCCTGGACGATCTGCTGGTTC
>NZ_JANX01000849.1 GCF_000767795.1 Inquilinus limosus MP06
CGGCTGAGATCGTCCCAGCCCAGCCGGATCTTGACCGTGACCGGCACATCGACGGCGCCGGCCGCCGCGTCCACCAGCCGCTCCGCCCGGTCCGGGTCGCGCATCATGGCGGAGCCGGACTGCACCCCGGTCACCTCGCGCGCCGGGCAGCCGAAATTCAGGTCGATGATCTGCGCCCCGGCGGCCGCGGCCAGGCGGGCGCCCTCGGCCATCGCTTCGGGGTCGTGGCCGATCAGCTGCACCACCATCAGCGGCAGCCCGTCGCCGACCGCGGCGCGGCGCACCACATCGGGCCGGCCGCGGGCGAATTCGGCGCAGGCCACCATCTCGGTCGCCACATAGGCGGCGCCCAGCCGCGAGGCGGCGCGGCGGAACGGCAGGTCGGATATCCCCGTCATCGGGGCGATCCAGACCCGTCCGGGAACCGCGACGGAACCGATGGTCAGGGCGTCAGCCATGGCGCTTATCTAGGGCAGCCGCGGCCCGGCGTAAACCGCCGCGGCCGCACCCTGCCGGGCCGACCGCACCGGCGCTGTCGATTCCGGGCTTCCCGCGACGACAAGGCTGCATCCACACTGGCAGCCGGGAGGGCCCGCCATGAAGTATCTCTGCCTGGTCTATATGGAGCAGCGGACGCTGGACGCGATGGCGCCCGACGAGCTCGACGCGCTGGTCCGCGAATCCATGGCCAATGACGAGGAGATGCGCCGCCGCGGCCAGTTCGTCGCCGCCCAGGCGCTGCAGCCGGTCAGCACCGCCACCACGCTGCGGATCCGCGGTGGCCGGGTCATCACCAGCGACGGGCCCTTCGCCGAGACCAAGGAGTTCCTGTCCGGCTTCATCATGATCGAGGCGCGGGACCTGAACGAGGCGCTGCAACTCGCGGCCAATATCCCGATGGCGCGAATGGGCAGCATCGAGGTGCGGCCGGTGTGGGAGCATTGCGGCGGCTCATGACCGCGGATCCGGCCCGGGCGATGCAGCGGACGATCGAGGCCGTCTACCGGGCGGAATCGCGCCGGGTACTGGCCACGCTGATCCGGCTGCTGGGCGACTTCAACCTGGCGGAGGAGGCGCTGCACGACGCCTTCCGGGCGGCGGCGGAGCAGTGGCCGCGCGACGGCGTGCCGGCCAATCCACGGGCCTGGCTGGTCTCCTCCGGCCGGTTCAAGGCGATCGACGGGCTGCGCCGCCGCACCCGCCTCGACGCGGCGCGGGCCGAGCTGGCGAAGCATCTGGAGGAGGCGGAGGACCCCCACGAGCACGAGGCCGAGGCGATCGAGGACGACCAGCTGCGGCTGATCTTCACCTGTTGCCACCCGGCATTAGGCCCCGACGCCCGGCTGGCGCTGACCCTGCGCGAGATGTGCGGGCTGACGACGGAGGAGATCGCCCAGGCCTTCCTGACCGCGCCGACCACGGTGGCGCAGCGCATCGTCCGGGCCAAGGCCAAGATCCGCGACGCCGGCATCCCCTACCAGGTTCCGCCGAAGGCCGAGCTGCCGGACCGGTTGGACAGCGTGCTGCAGGTGATCTACCTGGTGTTCAACGAGGGCTACCTGGCGTCCTCCGGCGCCGACCTGACCCGGCCGGACCTGTCGGGCGAGGCGATCCGCCTGGGCCGCCTGCTGGTCCAGCTGCTGCCGGAGCCGGAGGCGATCGGCCTCCTGGCGCTGATGCTGCTGCAGGAGTCGCGCCGTGCCGCCCGCAGCTCTCCGGCCGGCGACCTGGTGCTGCTGGGCGACCAGGATCGCGGCTTGTGGGACCGCCGCCTGATCGCCGAGGGCACGGCGCTGGTGCGGCGGGCGCTGGCGGGGCCGGAGGTCGGGGCCTATGCGCTGCAGGCCGCCATCGCCGCGGTGCATTCCGAGGCGCCGGACAC
>NZ_JANX01000850.1 GCF_000767795.1 Inquilinus limosus MP06
GCGGATGGCCGCCGCCGAAAGGCAGGCGGCTGGGCAGGTCGCGGTTCAGGCACAGGATCTCGGTCGACAGGGTCATGCCGGCCGGGCGGCCGGGTCGAAGGCCTCGTCGACCAGCGACAGGAACACCTCGGTGCCGGGGTCGCCGGGACGCCCCGGCCGCCGGTCGGCATGCCAATAGGCTCGGCGCCCGCCCGGTCGCATGGCGTAGAACGGCTCGAAGCGGGTCGACTGGCCCTGCGAGTCCGACCCCTCGACCCCGACGATGGAGTAGACCTCGGTGGCCATCGGCCGCCGCGAATCCGGCACCACCCGGTAGTCGGCCGTCGCCTGGTTGACGGCGATCGGCTCGGCCCGCAGCGGGAACAGGTTGACCATCGGGCTGCAGCCGATGGCCAGGGATTCGACGCCGATGCTGCGCTCCAGGTCGGCGGAGGTCCGGTTCAGGTAGAGGAAGATCTCCAGCCGCTTGCCGGACTGCATCAGCGTCTTGGCCTCGATTCCCTCCAGGTCGAAGAACAGGAACTTCTCCGGAAAGGCGAAATACTCGCTGATCAGCCGGTAGCCGAGATGGGAGCGGGCGGGGTAGGGCAGCAGCCCCTCATCCGCCGCGAAGCCGACCGGCTTGATCGACCGCGGCGGCAGGATCACCGGGTTCGGGTCGGTCGGCCCCTCGGCCAGCGCCACCGAGACGCAGTTGTTGTGGATCAGCTCGTACAGCGGCAGCGCCTGCTGCGCCGGCCCCGACAGGTAGAAGCGCAGCCGGTCGAGGCCGAGCGACGAGAAGGTGACCGAATCGCCCAGGCATTTCAGCCCGATGCGCAGGATCGCGGTGGTGCCGGCGGCGCGCGGGTTGGGCGGCGCCGCCATCGGCCGGGCGCCGAAGGCCACGGCATCGAGCGCGATCGGCCAAAGCGTCACCGGATAGGCGGTGCGGAACAGGCAGGTGTCGCCCGCCACCGTCTCGGTGTTCACCTCGAAGCCCGCCGGCAGCTCATAGGCCGCGGTCAGGTCCGGCGCGCAGTCGAAGCGCGCGATCGTCATCGACGGGATCGGCGACAGGTAGTGCGGGTACAGGATGCCGATCAGGGCATCGGTCAGCTCGGGGAAGTCGTCGTCCAGCTTGGTGCGGACGCGGGCGTTGAGATAGGCGAAGGCCTCGATCAGCCGGGCGACGAAGGGGTCGTCCGTCGCCTCGCCGCTCAGCCGCAGCCGGCCGGCGATGGTCGGGTGCGCGGCGGCGAACTCGCCGGCCAGGCGGCGGATATAGGTCAGCTCGCGCTGATAATGGGCGAGAAGCTCTTCAGCCATGGCCGCGCGTCGTCACCGAAAAGCTGCGGTTGACCGGCTCCAGCACCGAATCGAAGGTCATCGGCTCGGGCGTCGGATCGGCATGCATCAGCGCGTCCACGCGCAGGCGCAGGGTGCGGTCCAGCCCCTCGGCATTCTCCAGCAGCCGGACGCTGACGCTGCGGAAGCGCGGCTCGAAGCGGCGGATCGTCTGCTCGATCACGGCGCGGAAGCGCTCGCGGTCCTCGGCCGAGGTCATCGGCATGGCGGTGAAGTCCGGGATGCCGTAGCCGGGCAGGGCCGAAGCCAGCTCGGTCCAGGCCGGCTGCCAGCCCAGCGGCCGGGCCCGGGTGTTCAGCAGGTTCTCCAGATCCCGCCGCACGCCGTTGCGGATCTCGGCCAGCGACTGCGCGGTGCGGCGGACGCCGCTGCGCATGACCGGCTCGGCCTCGTCGGCCAAGAGGCGGTCGAGCAGCGAGAGGAGGAGGGCGGTATCGTCCCTGGCCATGGCCGGTGCCGGGCTCAGGCCGCCGGCCGGGCCGCGAAGTGCCGCGCCGTGCAGGATCGGCACCGCGGTCTCGCCGGCCAGCCAGC
>NZ_JANX01000851.1 GCF_000767795.1 Inquilinus limosus MP06
CAGTTCGCCCGGGCCCTGGCCCAGATCCACGGCGCCGCCGGCGCGCCGACCTATCTGCTGCTGGACGAGCCGACCGCCAGCCTGGACCTGGCGCATCAATCCGCGGTGCTGCGCATCGCCCGTGCTCTCGTCGATGCCGGCACCGGCGTCCTGGCCATCCTGCACGACCTGAACCAGGTCGCCCGCTTCGCCGACAAGGTCGTGCTGCTGCGCCGCGGCCGGGTCTTCGCCGCCGGCCCGCCGGCCGAGGTGCTGACCGCCGCGACCGTGGAGGCCGTGTTCGGCTGCCCGGTCGAGATCGTTCCCAACCCGCATTCCGACAGGCCCTACCTTGTTCCGCTTTGAGGACATCATGACCAGCCGACGCCAATCAGTGTCCGCGCTCTCCGCCCTGCTCCTGGCCCTCTCTGCCGCGCCGGCCCTGGCCGCCGGGACGGCGCCGAACGGCGTCAGCCTTGAGCTCAACACGCTCGAGCCGCGTGGCCAGAACTGCGCCGTGAACATGGTGTTCGGCACCGGCGACGACGCCTACCAGTCGTTCAAGCTGGACCTCGTCTTCTTCGGCACCGACGGGGCCATCCGCAAGCGCCTGGCGGTCGACGCGGCGCCGCTGCGGGCGCGCAAGACCAGCGTCAAGGCCTTCGAGATCTCGGGCCTGGCCTGCGACGCGATCGGCTCGGTCCTGGTCAACGACGTGCTCGACTGCCGCACCGAAGCCGGGGCCGTGGCCGACTGCATCGACCGGGTCGAGACCAAATCCCGCCTGCCCGTCGCCCTGATGCGCTGAGGAGGCCATCGATGTCGCACGATCTCTCGATCATCGCCCTGGTGCAGCAGGCGGACGTCATCGTCCAGAGCGTGCTGGCGCTGCTGGTCCTGGCCTCCATCGGCTGCTGGGGCATCGTCATCGACAAGCTGTTCACCATCGGCCGGCTGCGCCGCGCCGCGGCCGAGTTGCGTCGGCGCGTCGACACGGATCACGAGATCGACGTGATCCCGGCCGACCCGGCCAGGCCGATCGTCGAGGCCGGCCTGGCCCAGTGGCGGGCCTTCGATGCCGAGGAAAGCCGATCCGAGTGCCGCGACCGGATCGAGCGCGCCATGCGCCGCGCCGCCGGCGAGGTGGTGCGCCGGCGCGAGCTGGGCCTGCCCTTCCTGGCCACGATCGGGTCCGCCGCGCCCTTCGTCGGGCTGTTCGGCACGGTCTGGGGCATCATGAACAGCTTCACCTCGATCGCCAGCTCGCAGGACACCAGCCTGGCGGTGGTGGCCCCCGGCATCGCCGAGGCTCTGTTCGCCACCGCGGTCGGCCTGGTGGCGGCGATCCCGGCGGTGATGGCCTACAACAAGTTCTCGACCGATCTGCGCCGGATCAACCAGACCTTCATCACCGCGATCGGCCAGATGGCCGAGCACCTGTCCGGCACGCGCCGCACCGCCGCCGCCCGGCGCGAGGCCGCCGAGTAATGGCCGGCGCCCTGCTCGATTCCGGCAGCGACGGCGACGATTACGCGCCGCTGGCCGAGATCAACGTCACCCCGCTGGTCGACGTCATGCTGGTGCTGCTGATCATCTTCATGGTCGCCGCGCCGCTGATGATGGTCGGCGTGCCGGTCGACCTGCCGAAGACCAGCGCCGCCAAGATCGGCCAGCCGCAGAAGCCGGTGATCCTGACCGTCGACAAGGCCGGCACCTGGTCGATCGACAACGGCCAGATCCTGACGCCGGAGACGGCGCCGGCGGCGCTGCAGGCGGCGCACCAGGCCAATCCGGATGCCATCGTCTATGTCCGCGGCGACCGCGACGTGCCCTATGGCAAGGTGATGGAGGCGATGGGCGTGGTCGGCCAGGCCGGCTTCGCCAAGGTGTCGCTGATCGCCC
>NZ_JANX01000852.1 GCF_000767795.1 Inquilinus limosus MP06
GGAAGGCCTCGATCGGGTGTGCCTACTGCACGATCTCCCAGGTCACGCTGACGCGGGCGGTGAACTCGGTCTCGCCGGCCTCGACCGGGACGGGGGCCGATTTGGCCATGGCATAGGCGGCCACCATCGGCCGCGGGCCGGCGTCGGTGCCCGGCTCGGCGATCGCCAGGATGCGGCCCAGCTTCACTCCGGCGGCCTTGGCGATCAGCTCGGCCTTGCGCTTGGCGTCGGCCACCGCGGCCTCGCGCGCCTTGTCCAGCACCGGCGCCTCGTCGGTCACGCCGAAGCTGATGCCGTCGATCTGGTTCGAGCCGGTGCTGACCGCGGTGTCCAGCACGGCGCCCAGCTTGGTCAGGTCGCGGATGCGGGCCGTCACCTGGTTGCGCACCTCATAGCCGTCGATATGCGGCGCCTCGCTCGATCCCTCCTTCGGCTGGGCGTAGCGCGGCTGCACCGAGAAGCCGCTGGTCTGCAGGTCGGACGCCTGGATGCCGGCCTTCTTGAAGGCGTCGAGCAGCGCGGCCATCGCCTTGCTGTTGGCGTCCACCGCCTCGCGCGCGGTCTTGCCCTCGCTGGTGACGCCGCTGGTCACGGTGGCCTGGTCCGGCGCGGCGCTGGCCGTGCCCTCGCCGGTCAGGGACAGGGTCTGCGCGGTCTGGCCCACCTCGGCGGCCATCGCCGGCGCGGTGGCGGCAATCGCGGCGGGCACCGCCACGGCGGCGAGCAGGGCGGCGGCGAGCAGGCTGGAGCGGAAACGGGTCATGGTCGGTCCCCGGATGGGTTGCGGTTGGGCCGGAGTAGAGGCGGGAATTGCGACGTTGCCAAGGCAGGTATCGGGTCCCATAGGCATATCCTCCGGGCCGGGGTAGAAGGGGAGCCCGGACGGAGGGAACAACAATGACCGCCGACTTCATCCTGCCGCGCGACGCCGATCTCGGGCTGCGCCGGATCGAGAATCGCACCGGCCTCGCCGCCGCCCTGCTGCCGAACGGCACGCTGTTCGCCCTGTCGCACCGGGCGGACGACAAGAGCGACCCGGTGCTGGTCAACCAGGTGCTGGGGTCGCCGGTCGCGGGCGGCATCGGCCGGCTGCTGCTGCGGCTGGGCGGCGGCCGGGTGGTGGAGGCGGTCGGCGCCGCGGCAAGGCTGCAGGCCGGTGTCGGGACCGACCGATTCGTCTGGGCCGGCGAGGCCGAGGGACTGGCCCACCGCGCCACGCTGTGGCTGGCGCCGGATTCCGATCTCTGGCTGTGGCGGGTCGAGGTCGAGAACACCGGCGCGGCCCCGGCCGAGGTCTCGGCGGTGCTGCTGCAGGATCTCGGCCTGGGCAGCCGCGGTTTCCTGATGAACAACGAGGCCTACGGCTCGCAATACACCGACCACCACGTCGCCCGGCACCCGACGCTGGGGCCGGTGGTGATGAGCCGCCAGGCCCTGGCGCAAGGCGGCCGGAATCCCTGGGTGGCGCATGGCTGCCTGGAGGGCGCGGCCGGCTTCGCCACCGACGCGGCGCAGAGCTTCGGCCCCGGCTTCCGCGACCGGGCCGAGGTGACGGGCGCGCTGCCCAACGAGCGGCTGCAGCATGAGGTCGCCTGCCCGGCCATCGCCACCGCCCCGCGACGCTGGCGCCCGGCGCCAAGGCGACGTGGAGCTTCTTCGGCGTCTTCGTGCCCGACCACAAGGCGGCGTCGGCCGATGGCGACCTGGCGGCGGTCGAGCAGGCGCTGAAGGCGGCCGAGGGCTTCCGCCCGGCCGAGGTGGCGCTGGAGACGCCGGTGCGCGGCCTGCTGCAGGACGCGGCGCCGCTGGTGGCCGAGGATCTCGACGCCGCCGCGCTGGACCGGCTGTGGCCGGCCCGGCGGCTGGAGGAGACGCGGGAC
>NZ_JANX01000853.1 GCF_000767795.1 Inquilinus limosus MP06
GGAAGTCGCGGCAGACCTCGGACCAGACCAAGGTGCGCATCCTTGACGTGTCCTGGTCCGAGGTCTGCCGCGACTTCCAGCGGGCGATCGAGTTCGACCAGGGCCACCTGTTCCAGAAGGTCTATGAGCAGGAGTTCGGCATGCCGGGCGGCGAGCCGTTCGGCGTGCTGGTCGGGGCGTATGAGCTGAGCCATGTCCCCGGCGCCGACCGGCCGACCGACGACGTGTCCGGGCTGAAGGGCATGGCCCAGGTCGCCGCCGCCGCTTTCGCCCCCTTTGTCGCCGGCGCGCACCCGGCCCTGCTGGGGCTGGAGAGCTTCGCCGAGCTGGGGATGCCGATCGACGTCACCCGCGGCCTGTCCGGCCCCGCCTTCGACCGCTGGCAGGCGCTGCGCGACCTGGACGATGCCCGCTTCCTGGGGCTGACCGCGCCGCGGGTGCTGATGCGCCCGCCCTGGCCCGACGACGGCAGCCGCACCGACGGCTTCCGCTACCGCGAGGACGTGTCGGCCCCCGACCTGTCCGGCTATTGCTGGGGCCCGGCCAGCTTCGCCTTCGCCGGCACGCTGATCCGCGCCTTCGACAGCTTCGGCTGGTTCGCCGAGATCCGCGGCGCCTCGGCGCTGGGCGGCACCGGCGGGCTGGTGACCGACCTGCCGCAGCTGTCCTTCGGCACCGACCGGCCCGGCGTCGGCGTGCGGTTCGGGACGGATGTCGAGCTGACCGATGCGATCGAGAAGGACCTGTCCGATCTGGGCCTGATCGCCCTGTGCCGGGCCCGAGACACGTCGCACGCCGTGTTCCACGGCAACGCCTCGCTGCAGCGGCCCAGGACCTACGATTCCCAGGCCGCCACCGCCAATGCCGGGCTGTCGGCGATGCTGCAATACGTCTTCTGCATCAGCCGCTTCGCCCACTACGTGAAGATCATCGGCCGCGACCGCGTCGGCGCCTTCCAGACCGCCGAGGACTGCCAGGAGTTCCTGCGCCGCTGGCTGCTGGACTATTCGATCTCCAGCGACAGCGCCAGCGCCGAGCAGCGCGCCCGCTTCCCGCTGCGCGAGGTCGATGTCGCGGTGCGCGAGCTGCCGGGCCGCCCCGGCCTGTACAGCTGCACGATCCATCTGCGGCCGCATTTCCAGCTGGACCAGGTGGCGTCGGGCTTCCGCCTGGTCACCGAACTGAATGCCCCTGGCGCGCGGGCCGCGTGATGCCCGTGCCCCGACCGAGGATGCTGCGATGAGCGACGCGACCGACCATTTCCAGGCCGGCCGGCTGGCCGACGCCGTGGCAGCGGCCCTGGCCGAGGTGAAGGCCAGCCCCGGCGACACCGGCAAGCGCGTCTTCCTGGCCGAGCTGCTGTGCTTCACCGGCGAGTTCGAGCGCGCCGACCGGCAGCTCGACGTGATCGGCGACCAGGACCCGGGCGCGGCCCTCGGCCTCGCGCTGTTCCGCCAGCTGGTGCGCGCGGCCCAGGCCCGGGCGGAGTATTTCAGCGCCGGCCGGGTGCCCGAGTTCCTGGCCCCGCCCGAGGCGCATCTGCAGGTGCTGCTGGCGGCCGGGGTCGCGCTGCGCGAGGGCCGCGAGGACGAGGCGGCGCGTCTGGCGGCGGAGGCCGAAGCGGCCCGCCGCCCTGCCCTGGCAGGATCGACGACGCCGAGTTCGACGATTTCCGTGACATCGATGACATGGTCGCCCCGGTGTTCGAGGTGCTGACCAGCACCGGCAAGTACTATTGGGTGCCAGCCGAGCGCGTGATGGCCGCCGAGTTCCACGCCCCGCAGCGCAGCCGCGACCTGCTGTGGCGCCGGGTGACGATGAGCGTGGCCGACGGGCCGGACGGCGATGTCTACCTGCCCGTGGTCTACGCGGCGGCA
>NZ_JANX01000854.1 GCF_000767795.1 Inquilinus limosus MP06
CGCCTCCGCCTCCGGCGTCGCCCGCGCCTGACGCCCGATCAGCCACAGCACATTCGGCACCGCCTCGTAGGCCGTGTCCGTCGCGTTCCAGCCCGACAGCCGCTCACGGTCCGCTTCGGTCTGGAGGTCCAGACACGCCAGCGGCCGGTCGGGATGCGCCACGGCCTGCCGCAGCAGCCGGAGGAAATTGTCGCGCCAGCGTTCCACCGTCGCCCGGTCGAACAGCTCGGCGGCATAGGTCAGCTCGGCGGAGATCCGGCCGGCCTCGTCCTCCGCCGTGGTCAGGCTCAGATCGAACTGGGCACTGCCGCCGGGCCGGGCCAGGATCTCCGCCCGCACATCGCCGAGGCGCAGCGCCACCGCGTCCCGGCGCCGGCCATGCTGCATCATCACCTGGAACAGCGGGTTGCGGCTGAGGCTGCGTTCGGGGTTCAGCGCCTCGACCAGCCGTTCGAAGGGCAGCGCCTGATGCGACTGGGCGGCCAGTGCCGTGTCGCGCACCGCCGCCAGCAGCGACCGGAAATCCGCCCGGCCGTCGACCGCCACCGGCAGCACCTGGGTGTTGACGAAGCAGCCGACCACCGCCTCGACATCCTGGCGCTGGCGGTTGGCGACGGGGATGCCGATGCGCAGATCGTCCTGCCCGCCGAGCCGCCGCAGCAGCGCGGAGAAGCCGGCCAGCAGCACCATGAACAGGGTCGCGCCCTGCCGCTGCGCCAGGGCCCGCAGCGCTGCGGAGAGATCGTCCGGCAGATCGAAGGCGACGGTGTCGCCGCGCCAGTCCGGCTCGCTCGGCCGCGGCCGGTCGGCCGGCAGCTCCAGCACCGGCTGCCCGGAGCCGAGCCGGTCGAGCCAGGAGGCAAGCAGCCGCTCGCCCTCGCCGGCCTCCATCAGCTGCCGTTGCCAGACCGCGTAATCGGCGTACTGGATCCCGGACGCGGCCTGCTGTGGCCGGCCTGCCCGGTGGTTCTCGTAGCCGCGGGCCAGATCCTCGACCAGAAGGTCGAGCGACCAGCCGTCGGCGACGATGTGGTGCAGGGTCAACAGCAGCACATGCTCGTCGGCCGCCAGCGTGATCAGTGTGGCGCGCAGCAGCGGGCCGGCCGCGAGGTCGAAGGGCCGCCGGGCCTCCGCCACCGAGATCTCGCCGAGCTCGGCCTGACGTCCGGCCGACAGATCGATCCGGGCGAGGTCCACCGGCGCCGGCGACAGGATGCGCTGCCGCGGCTCGCCCTCGGCCTCGGGGAAGACGGTGCGCAGCGCCTCGTGCCGCGCGACCAGCCCGCCCAGCGCCGCCTGCAGCGCGGCCGGGTCGAGGTCGCCCGACAGGCGCAGGCCGCCGGTGATGTGATAGGCCGCGCCCTCCGGCTCCAGCCGCGACAGCAGCCAGAGGCGGCGCTGAGCGTGCGACAGCGGCAGGTCGCCGTCGCGCGGCGCAGGCACGATCGGCAGGCGCTGGCCGCTGATGCCCTTGGCATCGAGCTGGGCCAGGAACTGCCGGCGCTTGTCGGCCGGCAGGGCGGCGACACGCTCGGCGATCGCGCGCATCGGGTCGGCCGGCGGCACGGTCATGTCGTTCATTCGGGCAGCTCCAGCGCGTCCAGGAGATCGGACATCGCATCCAGTTCCGCCGCGGCGTTGCCGCGGCCATGTCGATCGATCAGCGCGGCCAGGCCGGCGATGGTGCGGCTCTCGAACAGCGCCGCCAGCGGCAGCTCCACCCCCAGGGCCTGGCGCAGCCGCGACGCCACCCGGGTCGCCATCAGCGAATGGCCGCCGAGGGCGAAGAAGTCGTCATGGCGGGAGACGTGGTCGAGGCCGAGAACCTCCCTCCAGATCCGGGCGATGGCCTGCTCCGCCTCGCCCTCA
>NZ_JANX01000855.1 GCF_000767795.1 Inquilinus limosus MP06
GGCCATCACGCCGCCTCCGCCACGGGCGCGCCGCCGGTGCGGGCCGGCATCGCCTTGAACCAAGCCACGGCATAGGCCACCGCGATCAGCACGGCGAAGCCGGCGAGGTTGGCGGCGGCGGTGGCCAGCGGCCCGCGGCCGGTATGGTCCAGCGCCATGCCCAGCAGCTGCGCCGCGACCATGCCGCTGACGAACACCGCCAGGGTCTGCTGCCCGACCTTGGAGATCACGGCCACCGCCGCGCCCTTCAGCCGCGTCCCGCCGGGGCCGACCAGATGCGCCGCCAGATAGGCCAGCGCCAGGAAATGCGCCAGGCGGAGGATGCCGAAATGGGTCTTGTCGGTCAGCGGCTCCAGCGCCCGGGCCCAGCCGCCGAAGAAGGGCGAAGCCTCGAGGATCCGGTAATAGGCGAAGGGCACCGTCGCCAGCACGAAGACCACAGCGAGGGTGATCAACATCCAGCTGAAGCCCGGCGCCGGCAGCGTGCGGCGCATCAGGAAGAAGCCGAGATAGAACAGGAGCTGCCAGCCGAAGGGGTCGAAGAACCAGGGCCGGTCCGACCAGGGCTCGGCCGGCAGGTCGAGCAGATGCGCCTGGGTCAGGCCCCATATCGCGGCCATCAGCATGAAGGGCAGCGCGCGGTACAGCCGCTCGGCCAGGATCATCGCCGGCATCAGCGCCAGGATCACCAGGTACATCGGCAGGATGTCGAAATAGTTCGGCACATAGGTCAGCGTCAGGAACCGCGGCAGCAAACCCATCGGGTCGGCGAAGAAATGCGGCAGGTTCAGCTCGACGATGTAGCTTTCGCCGCCCGGCCTTGCGCCGGCCGCCGCCACCAGCGCGGCGATGACGACGAAGACCGCGACATGGATCCAGTAGATCTGCCACACCCGGCGGGCGACGCGGCCGGTGCCGCGGGCGAAGCCGTCACGGTCGAACACCCGGCCGAAGGCGATGGCCGAGGCCATGCCGGACAGGAACACGAACATCTCGGTGGCGTCGGAGAAGCCGAAGCGTGCCGGGATCCAGAGGATCCAGGTGTTGTCCGGGATATGCGCGGTCAGGATGATCAGCATCCCGAGGCCGCGGAAGACATCGAGCCGCGGATCGCGCCGGGTCCGGCCGGCCGGGGCGCTGGACAGCGCCTCGCGCCCCGCCAGCTCAGAAGGCCTTGTCATATGCATGGGCGTCGAACCTGCAGGCGATCAGGGTGAAGCGGTCGCGGTCCCGGGCGGCGGCCAGCTCGGCCTGCAGCGCCGCGGCGCTCGCGACGGTGCGGCCATGGCCGCCGAAGCCTTCGGCGACGGCGGCGAAATCGGTGAGGCCGAGGGCGACGCCGTGCGGCGCCAGCCCGGCCGAGTTCTGCTTGAGCGCGATCAGGGCCAGGCTCCGGTCCTGGAACAGCACGAGGGTGACCGGCAGGCCGAGGTCGCGCAGGGTGGCGAGCTCGCCGATCCCCATCTCCAGCCCGCCATCGCCCATCACGGCGACGACGCGGCGCGCGGGATCGGCCACCTTGGCGCCGATCGCCAGCGGCAGGGCCGCGGCCATGGTGCAGAAGCCGGCCGACTGCAGCAGCGACAGCGGCCGCCGCGCCACCCATTTCTGCGACAGCAGGATGCGGTGGGCGCCGGCGTCGACGGTGACCAGGTCCCCCTCCCCCACCGACCGGTTCAGCACCTCGACGATGATGTGCGGCCCCCATTCGGCCCGGGCAGCAAAGCACTCGGCCAGCGCCGTCCGGGCCGCGGCGGGCTCGCTATCGGGCCAGGTCCCTTCCGCGTGGCCTCTCCCGCTTGCGGGAGAGGTCGGAGCCGCGTTGGCGGCTCCGGGTGAGGGGATTTTGTCGAGGCCGGTGCCAG
>NZ_JANX01000856.1 GCF_000767795.1 Inquilinus limosus MP06
GCGACGCCGGCCATGGCCGCTGGGCCGGCCGGCGGCTGGAGGAGGTCCAGGCTGCGGAGCCGGAAGGCGTCATCGCCTGGCTGGCCGATCCCGATGCCGCCCCGCATGGCGGCGAGGCGCTGTCGGACCTGCTGCGTCGGGCCGCCGTCTGGCTCGATGCTCGGGCCGGCGATGGCGGCCATGGCGTCGCCGTCACCCATGCCGCGGTGATCCGGGGCGCGCTCCTGCATGTGCTGGAGGCGCCGGCCTCTTCCTTCTGGCGCATCGACATCGCGCCGCTCGGCGTCACCGAGCTGAGCCATGACGGCCGGCGCTGGGCCTGGCGCGCCTCAGGGCTGCCCTTCGCCGGCTGAAGGCCGCGGGGGCTTGTCCCGCCGCGGGCGCGATCTCACTTTGGAGAGCACATCGCGCTTGCGGCCGCGCCCGGCCGCCGGAGACATCCCATGGCCCTGAAGATCGATCCCTGGACCTTTCCCGCCCCGGAGCTGGATGCCGAAGAGCAGGGCCGCCGCTCGATCGTGCTCGGCGGCGGCTGCTTCTGGTGCACCGAGGCGGTGTACAGCCAGCTCGAGGGCGTGCTGTCGGTGCGGCCGGGCTATGCCGGCGGCACGAAAGAGACGGCGGATTACCGCACCGTCTGCACCGGCACCACCGACCATGTCGAGGTGATCGAGGTCGCCTATGACGCCGGCCGGATCAGCCTGGGCCAGATCCTGAAGCTGTTCTTCTCGATCGCGCACGACCCGACCCAGAAGGATCGCCAGGGCAACGATGTCGGCCGGCAATACCGCTCGGCGATCTTTTATGCCGACGAGCAGCAGAAGCGGGTGGCCGAGGCCTATATCGCCCAGATCGAGCGGGCGCGCCTGTTCGACGCGCCGGTGGTGACCGAGGTGGTGCCGCTCGAGGCCTTCTACGAGGCCGAGGCGTACCATCACGACTACGCCGCCCGGAATCCGAACCAGCCCTATATCCGCGCGGTCTCGACCCCGAAGGTCGAGAAGCTGAAGGCGGTGCATGGCGACATGCTGAAGGCGTCGGCCAAGGCGGGCTGACAGCCCGGACCACCGGAATCGTCATTGCGAGCGCAGCGAAGCAATCCAGGGGCCAGTGCGAACCGGCCCCTGGATTGCTTCGTCGGCTTCGCCTCCTCGCAATGACGGTCCTGTTCCTTGGAAAAGAGCCAAATCGCAGGTTTGACAGTCTCACACCCCGCAGCGCGGGCACAGGTCGCGCAGCGGGCAGCCGCCGCAGGCCGGGGCGTGGGCGGTGCAGACGGTCTGGCCCAGCAGCTTCATCAGCCGGTGGAGCTCCGCCAAGTCATCGGCGTCCCACGCCTCCGGCAGCTGGCGCATGAACAGCTCGTGGCCGGCGTCGAAATCGGCATCGACGGGCAGCAGCCCCAGCCGGCCGCCGAGCCGCAGCAGATGTCGGTCGACAACCAGAGCGCGCTTGCGCAGCGTGCTGAAGTTCAGCACCGCGGCGGCGATCTTCGACCCGACGCCGGGCAGGCGGCGCAGCCATTGCATCGCCGCCTCCTCGTCCAGATCCGCCAGGTGGTCGAGGGACAGGCGGCCGGCGCAGGCGACGATCATGCGCAGGGCCTGCGGCAGCTGCCCGGCCTTTGCATCCGCCAGGTTCACCGGCCAGATGACGCGCAACACGGCGCGCGGCGACTCTTCGCACAGCCAGTCCCAGGACGGGTATTGCCGGCGCAGCTCCCGGAACACGCGCAGCGACACCTCGTCCCGGGTCTTGGATCCCAGCATGCTGCGGACCAGCTGGCTGACCGGGTCGCGGCGGCGGGCGTCTCGCCGCGGCCCGAGCCGGGCCAGCAGCCGGTCGCGGATGCGGGGCAGGGGC
>NZ_JANX01000857.1 GCF_000767795.1 Inquilinus limosus MP06
GCCGGCCACCACGAAGGCGCCACCGGCCGGATGCTCGGCCCGGAAGCGGGCAATGGCGCGCTTCGCCCGGTCGGCCAGCGAGGCGGCGACCGACTCCTGGAAGGCGGCGCAGAGATCGGCGATGTCCTGCTCCGCCGGCGGCTGCGGCAGCCCGGCCACGGCCCGGCGAACCGCGGTCTTGAGGCCAGAGAAGGAGAAGTCGCAGTCGGGCCGCCCGACCATCGGCCGCGGCAGGGCGAAGCGCTTCGGGTCGCCCTGCCTGGCCGCGGCCTCGACCAGCGGCCCGCCGGGATGGCCGAGGCCGAGCATCTTGGCCACCTTGTCGAAGGCCTCGCCGACCGCGTCGTCGATGGTGGTGCCCCAGCGCCGGTACTGGCCGACGCCTTCGACGCAGAGCAGCTGGCAATGGCCGCCGGAGACCAGCAGCAGCAGGTAGGGGAACTCGACCCCGTCGGTCAGCCGCGCCGTCAGGGCGTGGCCCTCGAGGTGGTTGACGCCGAGGAAGGGCAGGCCGCGCGCGGCGGCGATGCCTTTGGCGGTCATCACCCCGACGGCGACGCCGCCGATCAGCCCCGGCCCGGCGGTGGCGGCGATGCCGTCGACCGCGTCGAGGCCGATCCCGGCCTCGTCCAGCGCCCGGCGGACCACCCCGTCGAGATAGGCCAGGTGGGCGCGCGCCGCCACCTCGGGCACCACGCCGCCATAGGGGGCGTGCTCCTCGATCTGGCTGAGCACGACATTGGCCAGGATGCGGCGCTGGTCATCGACCAGGGCCGCCGCCGTCTCGTCGCAGGAGGTCTCGATGCCGAGCACGATCATGATCGGCCCGATATAGGCGGTCCGGCGGCGCGGCGAAAGGACCGGAAGAACTCAGGAAGCCTCGGGATCCTGCATCCAGGCCGGAATGTTTCGCTTGCCGTGCGCGATGCGCCAAACGTCGATGGTGTGTTCATGCTCGACGTAGAAGATCAGATGAGGGTAGCGCGCCAACGGCCAGGAGCGCAGCCCCGGCAAGCTCAGCTCATGGGCATAGCGGGGAGAACCCGTGGCAGGATGGCGGCTGATGTGAGCGTAAGCCTGCTCCAACGCGTGGACGAAGCCGAGCGCGGCCTCGGCAGCCCCCTCCTCAAAATAATAGGCGATCGCATCGTCTATATCGCGCCTGGCCTCCTCGCGCAGGGCGATCGGCTTGGACCTCACTCCTCGTCGCCGGACTTCGCAGCCTTGCGGATCCGGTCTCGCAATCCTTCGAAATATGCGGCGTCGATCGGCGGGGTGAGCGGTGACTCGGCGCCTGCGAGCAGGAAGCTGCGAAGCCGCTGACGATCCTGGTCCTTGCGGATCAGCTCGCGCACATACTCGCTGCTGGTGCCGTAGCCGCGCTGGCTGACCTGCTCGTCGACAAAGGACTTGAGGCTCTCAGGCAAGGAAATGTTCATCGTACTCATGTCTGGAAGAATGAGCGTCTTGGCAAAATTTGGCAAGCCCTTCATCCCCAACCAGCCACGTCGCCGCAACCGCCGCGCATGGCTTGCCCGCCGGCCCCCGGCCTTCTAGAAGTCGGGCCATGGACACCGTTCTCCGCATCGGCACGCGCGGCAGCGCCCTTGCCCTCGCCCAGGCCGAGGAGACGCGGCGGCGTCTGATCGCGGCGCATCCGGCCCTGGCCGCCCCCGGCGCGGTCGAGATCCAGGCCGTCCGCACCACCGGCGACCGGGTGCAGGACCGCCCGCTGTCCGAGATCGGAGGCAAGGGACTGTTCACCAAGGAGATCGAGGACGGCCTGCTGGACGGCAGCCTGGACATCGCCGTCCATTCGATGAAGGACATGCCGACCCGGCTGCCGGACGGGCTGATCATC
>NZ_JANX01000858.1 GCF_000767795.1 Inquilinus limosus MP06
GCATGCAGTCGCGGCCCGAGGTGGTGCCGCTGCGCCAGGGCGACGGCGTCGCCTTCGCCGTGCACCACCGGCCGGTGGCGGGCACCCGCGGCGACTACCGGGTCAACCTGCGCCACGGCGTCAGCCGGCTGCGCGGCGGCCGGCGGCATACGCTGGGCATCATCTTCCACGATGCGAAATGACATCGCTGGCGAGGCCTTCCTACCTCCACAGTCGCCATCCCCGCGAAAGCGGGGATCTCTCAACGCTTTGACCGGAAAGAGATTCCCGCTTTCGCGGGAATGACGGCAAAGGGATAGGGCGGGGCTCTGAATCGGTATCGCAGCCGTAATGCGATCAAGGGTGGACGCGGCTCCTCCTATGGTATGATTCCGGCATCCGAGTCCCGAGGTCGCCCATGCCCACCCGCATCATCTCGCCCGCCCAGCACCGCCTGATGCCCTGGCGCAACGGCGGGGGCCGGACGGCGGAGATCGCGGTCGAGCCGGCCGACACCCCGTCCGGCTTCCGCTGGAGGCTGAGCCTGGCCGAGGTCGAATCGGATGGCCCGTTCTCCCCCTTCCCGGCCTGCGGCCGCACCATCATGCTGCTGTCCGGCCGCGGCATGGACCTCACCATCGCGGATCCGGGCGACCTGCCGCGCACGGTGCGGATCGACCGGCCGCACGAGCCCTTCGACTTCGACGGCGAGGCCGCGACCAGCTGCAGGCTGGTGGCCGGCCCGGTGCGCGACCTGAACGTGATCGCCGACCGGTCGCTGCAGATCGACCACCGGGTGGCGGCGCTGGACGACGCCGACGCGATGCTGGAGCCGGCGCCGGTCTGGCTGTTCTACGTCCTGCGCGGCACCGCCGTGGTCGATATCGGCCGGCACCTGGCGGTGACCGAGGGCGAGACCGCGGTGATCACCGACGAGGACGACCGCGCCCCGCATCTGCGCGGCGCCGAGGCCGACAGCCTGGTCTACGCCGTGGCCTTGCGCCCGCGGTGACCGCCGGCCAAGCTGTGCCGGATTCCAGCGAGACCCGAACCACCCCGCATCATGATCGTCGGCATCGACCTGGGCACCACCAACAGCCTGGCCAGCGTCTGGCGCGACGGCGAGGCGGTGCTGATCCCGAACGCGCTGGGCCATGTGCTGACGCCGTCGGCGGCCGGCCTGGCCGATGACGGCCGCCTGCTGGTCGGGCTGGCGGCGCGCGAGCGGCTGGTCAGCCACCCGGCGCTGACCACCGCCGCCTTCAAGCGCCGCATGGGCACCGACCAGGCGGTGTCGCTGGGCCGGCGCAGCTTCCGGCCGGAGGAGCTGTCGGCCCTGGTGCTGCGGTCGCTCAAGGCCGATGCCGAGGCCTTCCTGGGCGAGCCGGTCGGCCAGGCGGTGATCACGGTCCCGGCCTATTTCAACGAGGCGCAGCGCCGGGCCACCCAGCTGGCGGGCGAGCTGGCCGGGCTGGAGGTGGTTCGCCTGCTGAGCGAGCCGACCGCCGCCGCCCTGGCCTATGGCCTGCAGGAGGCCCGGACCGGCGAGGGCACCATCCTGGTCTTCGACCTGGGCGGCGGCACCTTCGACGTCTCGATCCTGGAGTTCTTCGACGGGGTGATGGAGGTGCGCGCCGCCGCCGGCGACGCCTTCCTCGGCGGCGAGGATTTCGTCGACGCCATCGTCGCCGCCTTCCATGCGGACAAGGCGGCCTCCGCCGGCTTCCCGGCGCCGTCCGCCGCCCACCCGGCCCATGCGCTGCTGCGCCGCCAGGCGGAGGTCGCCAAGCGGCGGCTGAGCGAGGCCGAGGAGGCGGTGCTGGAAATCCCCCTCGAGGGCCGCACGATCCGCTGGCCGCTGTCGCGCCAGGCC
>NZ_JANX01000859.1 GCF_000767795.1 Inquilinus limosus MP06
CGGGCCTCGTCCAGCGTCGCCGCGTCGCGCAGCCGGGCGTCGCGCCAAGTCCGGGCTTCGCCGGCCAGGGCGGATTGGATCTCCGACAGCCGGCCGGGCAGGGCGGCGACGAACGCCTCCAGCCCGGTCTCCTCCTAGCGCCTCGGCCCCGCCGTGGCGGTCGACGACGGGTCGTAGGTCCCGTACCCTTGGCCCGACCGGGACGGGAAACGGTTCCGGGACGGGGACCTAACCGGAAGGGCCGTTCGGGTACGGTCGGTACTTCCTACCCGGAACGGACCGACCCCTTACGACGGGGGACTAACCCGGAGTCCCAGCGCTTGGCCGAGCCGCTGCCGGGGCGCCGGTCGATCGTCACCCGCACCGCCTCGCCGCGCCAGGACTCGCGTCGCAATCGCCCGGCCATCTCGTCGCAGCGGGCCAGCACCGCGGCATCCTCGGCCGTGCCGCGCAGCACGGGCAGGATCGCCACTTGGTCGGGCGCCACCGCGGGCGGCAGGCGCAGCCCGTCATCGTCGCCATGGGTCATGATCAGCGCGCCGATCAGCCGGGTCGAGGCGCCCCAGGAGGTGGTCCAGGGCAGCCGGATCGCGCCATCCGCATCGGTGAAGCGGATGCCGGCGGCGCGGGCGAAGTTCTGGCCCAGGAAGTGCGAGGTGCCGGATTGCAGGGCGCGGCCGTCCTGCATCATCGCCTCGATGCACAGGGTGGTGACGGCGCCGGGGAACTTCTCCCGCCGGGTCTTGCGGCCGGCGATGACGGGCAGCGCCAGCGCCTCCTCCGCCACCTCGCGGTAGATGCCCAGCATGCGCCCGGTCTCCTCCAGCGCCTCGGCCTCGCTGGCGTGAGCGGTGTGGCCCTCCTGCCAGAGGAACTCGGAGGTGCGCAGGAAGATGCGGGGCCGCTTCTCCCAGCGCACCACATTGGCCCATTGGTTGATCAGCACGGGCAGGTCGCGATGCGACCGGATCCAGCGCGAGAACGCCTCGCCGACGATGGTCTCGGAGGTGGGGCGGACGACCAGGGGCTCCTCCAGCGGCGCGTCGACCCGCAGCCGGCCGCCGACATTGGCCAGGCGGTGACCATCGCCACCTCGGCGGCGAAGCCTTCGACATGCTCGGCCTCGGCCTGCAGGTATTGCAGGGGGATGAACAGGGGGAAGTAGCAGTTGCGGTGGCCAGTCTCCTTGAAGCGGCGGTCGAGGATGGCCTGGATGCGTTCCCAGATGCCGTAGCCCCAGGGCTTGATCGTCATGCAGCCGCGCACGGGGGCGGGCTCGGCGAGGTCGGCGGCGCGCACCACGGCCTGGTACCAGCCGGCATAGTCCTCGGCGCGCGTGGGGGTGACGGCGGTGGTCTTCGTCTGTGTCATCGAGGTGTTCCTGGCGAGGGAGAAGCAGGGACGGACGGTCCGGACGCGACGACGCACGGGACCGCGGCGCGGACCGGGCCCGGGAGCGTTGCGTGAGCTTTAGAAGCCTAGCTGGACGGTCCGGACGCGGTCAGCGCGCCGGGAACGGTCGCCCGATGGTCGGAACGAGGGCAGGCACGACCCATCCGCCGCCACAGGCGGGGGAGAGGGCGTCGTGCTGGGTGCCGGCGATGGTCACCGGGGATCCTCGTTCAACATTGCCGTCAGGAATGACGGCGGCCTGAGAGTAGCGGATCGGCCCCGACACGGGAAGCAAGTCACCGCATCGGCGAGGGGATGACTGGATATCAGGCATCTTCGCGGATTGCCTCTCCCGCCTGGCGGGAGAGGTCGGACGCCCGCCAGGGCGGCCGGGTGAAGGCTGGCCCAGGCCTCGACGAAATCCCCTCACCCGGAGCCGCTTCGCGTCTCCGACCTCTCCC
>NZ_JANX01000860.1 GCF_000767795.1 Inquilinus limosus MP06
AGCTACCGCGTCTCGGGGCGGGAGACCGCGGCGCTCGAGGCCGACGAGCTGGCCGCCCTCCGCCGCGAGCATTTCGGCTTCATCTTCCAGCGCTACCACCTGCTGGGCGAGCTGACGGCCATCGGCAATGTCGAGATCCCGGCGATCTATGCCGGGCGCCGGCCGGGCGACCGCCAGGGCCGAGCCGCGGCGCTGCTCGGCCGGCTCGGCATGACCGACCGCACCGGCCACCGCCCGGCCACGTCGTTTCGGGCGGCCAGCAGCAGCGCGTGTCGATCGCCCGGGCGCTGATGAACGGCGCCGATGTCATCCTGGCCGACGAACCGACCGGCGCGCTGGACAGCCACAGCGGCGAGGAGGTGCTGCGCATCCTGGCCGAACTGCGGGCGGAGGGGCGGACGGTCATCATCGTCACCCATGACATGGCGGTCGCCCGCCGGGCCCAGCGCATCATCGAGATCCGCGACGGCGAGATCGTCTCCGACCGGCGGGTCGAGGAGCATGCCCCAGCCTCGCCCGCAATGCCGGCGGCCAAGCCGGCGGCCGGCCTCAACCCGTGGCGCGCCTGGTTCAGCCGCCTGCGCGAGGCCTTCCGCATGGCGCTGCTGACCATGCAGGCGCACCGGCTGCGCACCCTCCTGACCATGCTCGGCATCATCATCGGCATCGCTTCGGTGGTCTCGGTGGTGGCGCTGGGGCAGGGGGCGCAGCAGATGGTGCTGGCCAACATCGCCAGCCTCGGCACCAACACGCTGGAGATTTTCGCCGGCAAGGATTTCGGCGATGTCCGCTCGGCCAAGATCACCACCCTGGTGGTGGCCGACGCCGACGCGCTGGCCGGCCAGCCCTATGTCGCGGCGGTGACGCCGACGGTTTCCACCTCGAAGACGGTGCGCCGCGGCGCCACGGAGGCGAACGCCCTGGTGAACGGCGTCGGCGCCGGCTATTTCGACGTCCGCGGCACCCGGCTGCTGCAGGGCCGCCTGTTCGGGGCCGATGCCGTGCGCGGCATGGCCCAGGACGTCGTGATCGACGAGAGCGCGCGCAAGACGCTGTTCCCGGATGCGGCGGAGGACCCGATCGGCCAGATCGTCCTGGTCGGCACGGTGCCGAGCCGGGTGATCGGCGTGGTCGCGACGCAGGAAGGCGGCTTCGGCGGCAGCCAGAACCTGTCGCTGTACCTGCCCTACACCACGGTCCAGGCCCGGTTCCTCGGCAACACCTCGCTGCGCAGCATCACCGTCCGGGTCAGCGACGAAGTCGGCACGGATGAGGCGGCGCGGTCGGTGACGACCTTCCTGGCCAGGCGGCACGGCGCCAAGGACTTCTTCATTCTCAACACCGACGACATCCGCCGCACCATCCTTGCCACCACCAGCATCCTGACGCTGCTGATCGCGGCGATCGCCGTCATCTCACTGGTGGTCGGCGGCATCGGCGTGATGAACATCATGCTGGTCTCGGTGTCGGAACGGGTGTCGGAGATCGGCGTGCGCATGGCCGTCGGCGCGCGCCAGGGCGACATCCTGCAGCAGTTCCTGATCGAGGCGGTGCTGGTGTGCCTGATCGGCGGCGTGCTCGGCATCGCCGCGGCGCTCGGCCTCGGCGCCATGATCGGCAGCATCACCTCGGAGCTGTCGCTGATCTATTCCCCGGCCTCGATCGTCGCCGCCGTGCTCTGCTCCAGCCTGATCGGCGTCGCCTTCGGCTACCTGCCGGCGCGCAACGCCTCGCGCCTCGACCCGGTCGTGGCGCTGTCGCGGGACTAGGGGCCGCCACGGTTTACAGCGGTAGCCGACGCAGCGGGCTTTGACATCGCCCGGTAACGGCCTCCCGGCTTGGTGTCAG
>NZ_JANX01000861.1 GCF_000767795.1 Inquilinus limosus MP06
GAACCGCCATAGCCCCGCGCGTCCATGACATAGACGGCGCGGCCCAGCCGCTCGGCCAGATCCGCGGCCAGGGAGCCGCCCGGGACGTCGAGATCGAACGAGGCGATCCCCGGCACGCGGGCGCCATGCACCAGGATGATCGGCTCGCCGGCGCCGCCGTCGCGCGGCCGCACCTCGCGGACCCGGATGCCGATGCCGTCCGCGGTCGTGGCCCGCAGCTCGTCGCGGACGAGGTCCGAAGCCGCCTGGGCGGGGCCGGCGGCAAGGGCCATGGCGAGAAGGGCGGCTCGGGACGCGTGCAGGACGGACACGGCTTCCTCCGGGGCTGGTGGGCTCCGCCCTGTTTGGCGATTCGTGTCTGATCGATCAAATATCGCGTCTACTCGCTTTGATACGTCTCCGGTATCAGCGGAGGCTCGGCTCCTCCGGCCGCGGCGGGCTGCACGGTCAGCAGGTTGGCGTCGCGGGTCAGCAGCCAGCGCCCGTCCGGCTGCTTCCTCAGGATGGTCAGGGTCCAGCCCGTGCGGCGCACCCGCTGGCCGACCGGCGGGATCATGGTGATGTCGAGATGGCTGCGCAGATACGCCCAGTCGCCCAGCACCTGCAGCTCGCGGATCTCGCCGCCGCCCTCGATGCGGAACTCCGACTGGCCGGCCGAGGCCGCGGCGAAGGCCTCCTTGCCGAAGGGTTCGTGGCCGGGGACCATGAAGACGGCGTCGTCCGACATCAGGCTCAGGACTGTCGTCGTGTCGCCGGCCTTGCTGGCCGCCATCCAGGTCTCGACCAGGTCGCGGATCGCACGCTCGTCATCCGTCATCGCAGGCCTCTCCGGTTGCGGGACGGAAGCAATCTAGCCGGAACCGGCGGCGCGGCCAGCCCCTGGACCCGCCGGTTCTCGGATCCTTCGGGCCTGGAACTCGGCCACCCGGTGCCAGTCGCGTTCGCCGTCCACCGACCGCTCGGCTCGCCAGGTGAAGCTGTCCGGTGTGATCTCGCGGAAGCTCCAGCGGATGGCGGCGCCGCTGTTGTCCCGGCCGAGCTGCACGATGTCGCGGCCTTCGGCCCGGCCGAGCTGGCGGGTGTAGAGCTGCTTCAGCGGGTCGTGCCACAGGATGTGCCAGGCATCGAGGCCGGGGTCGTAGATGCGCAGCGTGGTGCCGAAGAAGGCGCCGGGCAGGATCCAGACATCCTGGATGGCGCGGCCGTTCAGCGCCCAGCCGAAATGGATCTCGCCGCTTCCGGGCGTGGCGGTGCCGTCCTCGGCGAACAGGCGGGTGTCCATCTCCCAGTCGCCGATCAGCCAGCCATACAGGCCCATCTTCTCGGCCAGATCCGGCGCCGGGCCGTCGGCGAACAGGGCGGCCTGCAGGGAGGGATAGCGGGGCATGGAAGCTCTCCGGAGCGTTCGGGGAGCCATGGATTAGGCCGCCATGCCGTGCTGTCGCTTGGAGAAAATTGCGCTCCTACTTCAGCCGCACCAGTCGGGGCGATTCCTGCGGCGGGGGCGGGCGGTGCAGCACGGCCGGGTCGATCCGGGCGCCATACTCCAGCGCGCCGTCGGCCAGGGCGCCGAGGGCGAATTCGGCATAGGATACCGGCAGCAGCAGGTCGAAGGCGTCGGCCCCGGCGCGCTGCAGATGCATCCGCACATGCTCCAGCTTGGCGGTGGCGAAGTCGCCCTCGGCCAGCATGTCCGGATGCAGGTCGATCGCGGCCAGCTTGGCCAACAGGTCGCGCGAGCGCGGGCCATCCAGCCTGAGGCCGACATAGCCGCCGGTGCTGGGCACCGCCGCGACATCGGCCGGCAACTCGGGCAGCATCGCGCCGGCCTCGGCGAGTCAGCAGCC
>NZ_JANX01000862.1 GCF_000767795.1 Inquilinus limosus MP06
CGCATCCCGCCCTCATCCATCATCGCCGCCGCCATGGCGTCCAGGAGCGCGCGCTTGTTCTTGAAGTGCCAGTAGAGGGCCGGGGACTGCACGCCCAGCCGCTCGGCCAGTCGCCGGGTGCTCAATCCATCGATGCCGACCTCGTCCAGCAGCTCCAGCGCCGTCCGGATCACCGCGTCCCGCTGCAGCTTCATCGTCCGATCCCCGAGGAGGCCGCCCCCTCTGCGTCATTGCGAGGAGGCGAAGCCGACGAAGCAATCCAGGGGCCGGTGCGAGCCGCCCCTGGATTGCTTCGCTGCGCTCGCAATGACGGTTGGGGGAGGGGCATGCGGTGTCCGTCCTGGTGGATTGGCCTGTGATCGAGCCTCTTGACACCCTAGCCGCGATCGGGTCCTTATCGATGATAAATTTATCATCGATAAAGGATTCCCGATCATGGTCTCCATCGCCCCGGCCGCGGCGGCAAGGCTGGAGAGGATCCCGGCCGCGCTGTGGCGCCAGGCCGCGGTCCTGGTCGTCGGCGGTTTCCTGTCGCGCC
Source organism: Inquilinus limosus MP06 (assembly GCF_000767795.1). Classification (GTDB taxonomy): domain Bacteria; phylum Pseudomonadota; class Alphaproteobacteria; order DSM-16000; family Inquilinaceae; genus Inquilinus; species Inquilinus limosus_E. The sequence goes on from NZ_JANX01000862.1 coordinate 539, forward strand.
TCACCACCTCGATCGTGAACATCGGCCTGGCGCCGATGGGCGAGGGCTTCGGCGTGCCGCTCGACACCATGCAATGGGTGGCCACTGGCTATCTGCTGGCCCTGGCCGCCGCGATCCCGATCAGCGCCTGGGCGGCCCGGCGGGTGGGGCCGACGCGGCTGTGGTTCGCCAGCCTGATCCTGTTCATCCTGGTCTCGGTCGCCTGCGCCCTGTCGGCCACGGCCGGCCAGCTGATCGCAGCGCGGGTGCTGCTGGGCCTGTGCGGCGGCCTCTTGGTGCCGGTCGGGCAGATGCTGCTCGGCATGGCGGCCGGGCCCGGGCGGATGGGCAGGCTGATGGGCACGATGGGCATCGTCGTGGTGCTGGCCCCGGCGATCGGCTCCACCGTCGGCAGCGCGCTGCTGGCCTGGCGGGGCTGGCCCTGGCTGTTCTGGATCAACGTGCCGCTCGGCCTCGCCGCCCTCCTGGCCGGCTGGCGGTGGCTGCCGCGGGTCGAGCCCGGCGCGGCCGGGGCCGCCGGGCGCCTCGACCTGCCGGGCCTGATGCTGCTGACCCTCGGCCTGCCGCTGATGACCTGGGGCGTCGCCGCCATCGCCCAGGCCGGCGGCTTCGGCGCCGCGGCGGCGGATGGCGCGCTGCTGCTCGGCCTCGCTTTGATCGCCGGCTTCGTGCTGCGGGCGCGGCGGATGGAGGCGCCGCTGATCCGCATCCGCCTGCTGCGCCACCGCGTCTTCGGCCCGGCCGGGCTGATCCTGTTCTGCGGCGGCTTCACCGTGTACGGGGCGCAGATCGCGCTGCCGCTGTACTACCTGCTGGTGCGGCATGAGACGGTGTTCATGACCGGCCTCCTGATCCTGCCGCAGGATCTCGGCATCGCGCTGGCCATGCCGCTCAGCGGCCGGCTGGCCGATCGCTTCGGCGGCGGCCGGCTGGTGCTGGCCGGCATCGTCCTGACCGTGCTCGGCACCGTGCCGCTGGCCTTCCTAGAGGCGCACACGAGCTATCTCTGGCTCTCCGCCGTGCTGGCGGTGCGCGGCTTCGGCATGGTGCTGTCGGGCATGCCGGCGATGACCGTGGCCCTGGCCTCGCTGCCGAAGGAGCGGGTGCCGGACGGGGTGCCGCTGCTGAACATCCTCGACCGCACCGGCGCCTCGATCGGCGCGGCGCTGGCGGTGGCGTTGTTCGGCCTGTTCCTGCCGCCGGGGCCGCCTTATCCGATGGGGCGCTGGCCGGCCTTCGACATCACCCACGGCTTCCGTGGGCGCTGGTCGCGGCACTGCCGCTGCTGCCCGCGCTCATCACTAG
>NZ_JANX01000863.1 GCF_000767795.1 Inquilinus limosus MP06
GCGGCTGGAGCGGGCGCAGCAGCTGATGCTGACCACAAGCGAGCCGCTGAGCCAGATCGCCCTGTCCTGCGGCTTGGCCAGCCAGGCGCATCTGTCGAAGCTGTTCCGACGCTGGCTGGGCGAGACCCCGAGCGCCTGGCGCCGGCGGCACCGGACCGCGGCACCCCTTTCACCCCTCACGAGACCCTGAACACCCAGGAGAGCATCATGACCAAGATCGACAAGGTCCTGTACACCGGCAAGACCCATACCACCGGCGGCCGCGACGGCATGGCCCGCAGCTCGGACGGGCGGCTGGACATCAAGCTGTCGCCCCCCGGCGGCCCGGGCACCGGCACCAATCCGGAGCAGCTGTTCGCCGCCGGCTGGTCGGCCTGCTTCATCGGCGCGATGGGCCGCGCCGCGACCGAGCTGAAGGTCACCCTGCCGGCCGACCGGGCCGTCGATGCCGAGGTCGACCTGGGCACCACCGACGGCGCCTTCTTCCTGCAGGCCCGCCTGATCATCAGCCTGCCGGGGCTGGACCGCGAGACCGCCCGGAAGGTGGTCGAGGCGGCGCACCAGATCTGCCCGTATTCCAAGGCCACCCGCGGCAATATCGACGTTACCCTGACCGTGGCCTGAGCCACCGCCGGCTCCCCATCCCCATTCCTGACCGATCCCGACGGAGGGACGCATGCCCGACGAAATCGACCTCCCGCGCCGACGCCTGTTCGGCACCGCGCTGATGACCCTGGCCGCCGCCCCCTTCGTCTCGATCGGGACCGCGGAGGCCGCCCAGGCAAACACCCCGGCGGCCACGCCCGCCTCCGGCGCGAGCTTCGGCCCGCTGAAGCAGATCGATGCCGGCGACCTCACCGTCGGCTATGCCGAGGCCGGCCCGGCCGACGGGCCTGTCGTCCTGCTGCTGCATGGCTGGCCCTACGACATCTACAGCTTCGTCGACGTCGCGCCGGTCCTGGCCAACGCCGGCTACCGGGTGGTCATCCCGTATCTGCGCGGCTACGGCACCACCCGGATCCGATTGGAGGCGACGGTCCGCAACGGCGAGCCGGCGGCCCTGGCCGTCGACGCCATCGCCCTGTTGGATGCGCTGAAGATCAAGACGGCGATCGTGGCCGGCTTCGACTGGGGCGCCCGCACCGCCTGCATCCTCGCGGCGCTGTGGCCGGAGCGCTGCCGGGCGCTGGTCTCGGTCAGCGGCTACCTGATCAGCAGCGTCGCCGCCGGCAGGAAGCCGCTGCCGCCGAAGGCCGAGCTGCAATGGTGGTACCAGTTCTACTTCGCCACCGAGCGCGGCCGCGAGGGCTACAGCCAGAACCGGGACGACTTCAACAAGCTGATCTGGCAGCTGGCCTCGCCGCAATGGCGGTTCGACGACGCCACCTTCGACCGCAGCGCCACCGCCTTCGACAACCCGGACCATGTCGACATCGTGATCCACAACTACCGCTGGCGCATGGGCCTGGCCGAGGGCGAGAAGCGGTATGACGAGATCGAGCAGAAGCTGGCCCAGGGCCCGGTGATCAAGGTCCCGACGATCACCATGGAAGGCGATGCCAACGGCGCCCCGCATCCGGAGCCGGCGGCCTATCGCGGCAAGTTCTCGGGCAAGTACGAGCACCGCACCATCACGGGCGGCATCGGCCACAACCTGCCGCAGGAGGCCCCCCAGGCCTTCGCCCAGGCCGTGCTCGACGTCGCCAAGCTCTGACCGTGGAGGCTCCGATGAGCCTGTCGTTCCTTCGCCGCTTCGCCGCCGGCGCCATGCTCGGCGCCGCCGGAGCCTTCACCGCCGCCTGCGGCGCGCTGGGCGAGCAGGTCCGCTACGCC
>NZ_JANX01000864.1 GCF_000767795.1 Inquilinus limosus MP06
GACGTGATCCTGGCGGTGGATGGGCATCCGGTCGACGGCGTCGACGCGCTGCACCGGTTGCTCGGGGCCGATCGGGTCGGCATCGCCACCGTGCTGCGCCTGCTGCGCGACCGCAAGGTGGTGGAGGTGCCGGTGACGCCGCGGGAGCGGGCGGGGTGACCTTCGCGGGCGGTGTCAGAGACCGTTCGGAAATGCGCTGGCGTGAGTCGGCTGGTGGTGGCTTCGAGAACCGGAGCGCAGCGGACATTTGAGTCCGTGAGCACCGGAAGCGCAGAAGCCGCCGTCAGACGGCCTCGCCAGTAGCATTTGCTGACGGTCTCAGTTGAACTTGGTCGCCATGCTGACGCCGTAGCCGATGATGCCGCCGCCGGACAGCGCCACCGCCGGCAGGTCGTGCGTCTCGATGTTACCGAAGTTCTTCTCGCGCGTGTAGAAGCCGGCGAGGGCGTATTGCGCGTCGTAGAACTCGCCCAGCCGCTTGGCGTAGGCCAGCTGCTCCGGCCCGTCGGTCGGCTGCTGGGTCTGCGCCTGGATGTAGCTGTGCAGCGCCATGTTGACTTCGCGCTGCGAGGCGATGGCGGTGCCGGGATACAGCTTCACACGCTCGGCCATGAAGCCGGCGGCCTTGGCCTCGGCCGCGTCGTTCTGCTTCGCCGAGACGCGCTTCAGCCCGTCCCAGGCGTCGGTCAGGTCGGGCCAGGCCATGCCGGCCTGGCGGTACAGGCTCTTGGCCTCGCTGGGGTTGCGGGCCTCGGCGGCCTTGGCCTGGGCCAGCAGGGCCTCGCCGCGGCTGCGATCGAAGGCGGCTTCGCCCTGGACTGCGCCGCTCTGCAGCACCGTCGGCGGCAGCGCCGGCTGGTGCGGCTCCGCAGCGCAGGCGGCGAGGGCGAGCAGGGCCAGGGGGATGAGAAGGCGCGGATGCATGGCCCATCCTTTAGCGCAAAGCGACCCGCGCCGCCATCGCGGCACCGTCGCAGCGGGCCGTGTTACAATCGGCCGGTTCTTGCCAGGGATGGTGCGATGGGCCTTGGGTTCCCGATCCTTCTGCTTCTGGTCGGCGGCGTCTTCGCCTACCGCGCCCTGCGGCCCGGCCAGCGGGGCGCCAGCTCCAGCAGCTTTGCCATCTGGCCCGACACCGACATCTCGACCGACAGCTGGCCGGCGGATGGGACGGGGGACGGGTCCGGCGGCGCCGATTGCGGCAACGATTCCGGCGGGAACGACTTCGACAGCTGCAGCAGCGATTCGGGCGGCGATAGCGGCGGCAGCAGCAGCGACTGATCAGCCGCTGCGCGGCTTCAGCCCGCAGCCGCGCAGGATCAGCCCGGTGACGTGGCGGCTGGCGACCAGGAAGACGTCGTCATCCATCGCCTCGCGGCCCAGCACGGCACGGATCTGGGCCTCGAAATCGGCATAGGTCTGGGTCACGGCCCACAGGCTGAAGACCAGGTGCCGCGGGTCGACCGGCGCCATCCGGCCGGCGGCGATCCAGCCCTCGATCACCCGCGCCTTCTCGTCGATCGTCCGCTTCAGCTTGCCGGACAGGTAGTCGGCGACTTGCGGCGCGCCGTGGATGATCTCGTTGGCGAAGACCTTCGACGCCAGCGGCCGGCTGCGGGACCAGCGCATCTTGTCGCGGATATAGGCGGTCAGCGCCTCGGCCGGGTCGCGCTCCGGCACCAGATGGTCGAAGGCGTCGACCCAGAGGTCGAGGATGCGCGACAGCACGGCGCGGTACAGCGCCTCCTTGGTGCCGAAATAGTAGTGGACATTGGCCTTGGGCAGGCCGGCGCGCTCGGCGATGCCCTGCATGGTGGCGCCGGA
>NZ_JANX01000865.1 GCF_000767795.1 Inquilinus limosus MP06
GCGCCTGCTGGTCAGCGGCGTGCACCGCGACGTGAAGCTGGAGGAGCTGTTCGCCCTGTCGCCGACCGATGATTCGCTGCGCTGCTGCGTCGATCTCGGCTACGCCGCCGCCGACACCATCGGCAACGCGCAGGAGGCGGCGGAATGGATGCGGGCGCACGGCTTCCGCAGCCTGCGCCTCGTCACCTCGAACTACCACATGCCGCGCAGCATGCTGGAATTCCGCGCTGCGATGCCGGAGATCGAGATCAAGCGCCAGCCGGTGGATCCGGAGACGGTGCATCTCGACCGCTGGTGGGCCTGGCCCGGCACGGCGCGGCTGATCGTCTCCGAATACAACAAATTCCTGGTTGCGCTGGCGCGCGTCACCCTTCGCAGGATATAGGGCGTCATGGTCATCCTGCGCTCGGCCCTCTACACCCTGCTGTTCTACGGCTGGACCACGGTCTGCTGCTTCGCGCTGCTGCCGTCGATGCTGCTGTCGCACCGCACGATGATGGCCTGGATCTTCGTCTGGCTGCGCGTGACGCATTGGCTGGAGAAGACCATCCTCGGCATCGACTACCGGGTGGTCGGGCGCGAGAACCTGCCGGACGGCGCCTGCATCGTCGCCGCCAAGCACCAGTCGGCCTGGGAGACGCTGAAGCTGCACCTGCTGCTGCCCGACCCGGCGATCGTGCTGAAATCCGAGCTGCTGAAGGTGCCGGTCTGGGGCAAGTACCTGCTGAAGACCGGCATGATCCCGGTCGACCGCGGCGCCGGCAGCCGGGCGATCCGCAGCATGATCGAGCACGCCAGGGTGCGCGTGGCGGAAGGCCGGCCGATCGCCATCTTCCCGCAGGGCACCCGCACCGCGCCGGGCACCTGGCGGCCCTACCGCATCGGCGTCGGCGCCCTCTATGAGGGCCTGAACGTTCCGGTGGTGCCGATGGCGCTGAACTCCGGCGTGTTCTGGGGCCGCCGCGCCTTCCGCAAGCGCCCCGGCACGATCACGGTCGAGTTCCTGCCGCCGATCCCGCCCGGCCTGCCGCGCGAGGAGATGATGCGGCGGCTGGAGGAAGAGCTGGAGACGGCGTCCGAGCGCCTGTCGGTCGCCGCCGGCGGGCCGCCGACGCCGCGCCCGGCCAAGATCACGGCGACGGTCTGAGCACCGGTTGCGACGGCTTCGCCTCTCTCTTCTTGTCATCGCGGTCGCCGGCCTGTCGCTGCTGGCGACGGCGCTGGTGCTGCGCCTGCCCGGCGCCGCCACCCTGGTCGGCAATGCCGACGCGCTGTACCTGCCGGCGCTGTTCGACGACCTGCATCGCGGCCTCGACGCGCTGCGCGGCTGGCACCTGACGCCCGGCCCCTATGTGGTCCCCGACATGGCGGTCTACGGCCTGGCCGATTTGGCGACCGGCGATTTCCGCCAGGCCCTGCCGCTGGCCGCGGCGCTGCAGCTGGCCCTGCTGCTGCTGCTCGGCGGCGCCGTGCACCGCGCCGCGGGCGGCCGCTCCGCCGCCATGGCCGTGGCCGCCTTCGCCCTGGTGCTGGCGCTGCTCTTCGGCTTCGGCTGGGGCCTCGCCGGCGCCTATGCGCTGAACTGGCTGGTCTACCCCTTCGTCGTCACCTTCCATTTCGGCGCGATCCTGATCGCGGCCGCGGTGCTGCTGCTGGTGCTGCGCCAGCTCGACCGGCCGGGTCCCTGGCCGCTGGCGGGGCTGGCCGCGATGATCCTGGCCGGGGTGCTGTCGGACAGCTTCGTCCTGCCCTATGCCGCAGCGCCGGCCCTGGCCTTGTCACTGCTCTGCGCCCTGGCGCCGCGGAGCCGCGAGGCGGCG
>NZ_JANX01000866.1 GCF_000767795.1 Inquilinus limosus MP06
GGTGAGGGGGAGAGCCGCCGTCGAGCGAATGTCCCTGGCTAAGTCTGCACCCCCTCCAGCCTCTCCCGATCCTCGGCCAGCGCGGCCGCGAGCCAGTCGGCGACGACCCGGATGCGCGGCACGTCCTTGGCCGGAGCCGGCAGGACGATCCACAGCTCGCGGCTGGCCACCGGCGCCGGGCCGGACAGGCGGCGCAGGCCTGGGGCGCCGTCCGCCATGTAGCAGGGGATTACGGCGCGCCCCAGCCCGGCCTGCGCCGCGGCCATCAGCTCGGGCCCGCCGGTGACGCGCAGCACCGGGTCCGTGCCGCCGGGCTGGTCGCGCAGCCAGACCATCTGCGGCACCGCATCCAGCGCCGGCTCCAGCGCGATCCAGCCTTCGGCCACGCCGTCCTCCGGCCCGTAGACCGCATGGCCGATGCGGACGCCCAACCGGGCCGCGAGGTCGCCGGAGCGGGGGCGGGCCTGGCGCAGCGCGATATCGGCGTCCCGCCGCTCCAGATCGGTGTTGATGTCGGTGCTCAGCACGGTCGGCCGCAGCCCGGGATGGCGGCGGCGCAGATCGCCCAGCCGCGGGATCAGCCAGGCGGCGGCGAAGCCCGGCAGGACCGAGATCGTGACCGGGCCGGACAAGGCGGCGTCGCGGTCCTGGGCCGCGTGCTGGATGGCGATCGCCGCCCGCTCCATGGTCTCCGCCTCGGCCGCCACCGCGGCGCCGACCGGCGTCGGCCGGAACCGCCGTTCGACCCGCTCGAACAGGGGCGTGCCCAGCCCCGCCTCGGCGGCGGCGAGACGGCGCGACACGGTGGTCTGGTCGACCCCCAGGGCCTGCGCCGCGGCGGAGGCGGTGCCGTGCCGGGCGAGCGCCAGGACGAAGCGGGCGAGATCCCAATCCATTCCTGCAGTATTGCAGAATGATCCGGCAGAATCTCGGCTTTCCTGCAGGCGAGGCGGCGATCAAATCTGGGCGCGTGACCCGCTGCGATCCTGCGGCGGCCCAGATGCCGGAGAGCCGGATGAAGCTGTACTACGTCCCCGACACCTGCTCGCTGTCGCCGCACATCGTGCTGCGCGAGCTGGACCTGCCCTTCACCCTGGTCCGGGTCGACAACCGGACCAAGACCACCGCCGATGGCGGCGACTTCCTGGCGATCAACCCCAAGGGCTATGTCGCGGCGCTGCAGCTCGATGACGGCAGGGTGCTGACCGAGGGGCCGGCGATCCTGCAATACCTGGCCGATCTGAAGCCGGAGGCCGGGCTGGCGCCGGCGAATGGCAGCTGGGAGCGGGTGCGGCTGCAGGAATGGCTGAACTTCATCACCAGCGAGATCCATGCCGGCCTCAGCCCGCTGTTTAACGCGGCACTGCCGGAGGAGGCGAAGGCGATCTTCCGCGACAAGCTGGCCCGTCGCCTCGCCGTGGTCGAGACGACGCTGCAGCGGCAGGACCATCTGCTCGAGGGCGGCTTCAGCGTCGCCGACGCCTATCTGTTCACGGTGCTGGGCTGGACCCGGTTCTTCGCCATCGATCTCGGCCGCTGGCCGGCGGTCGCGGCCTATATGCGGCGCATCGGCGCCCGTCCCTCGGTGGCCGCCGCGCTGGCCGCCGAGGCGCCGGCCGAAGCGGCCTGATCCTTCCCAAGCCTGCCAGGAGACATTCGATGCTTCCCAAGACCCTGCTCGACCATGCCGGCGCCAAGCTGGAGCCCGCTTTCTTGTCGGAATCGATCCTCGTTCTGATCGACATGCAGCGTGAATACAGCGATGGCGGGCTGGCCCTGCCGGGCGTCGGCCCGGCGGTCGAGGCGGCGGCCGCACT
>NZ_JANX01000867.1 GCF_000767795.1 Inquilinus limosus MP06
AGGACGCGCCGACCAACGTGCTGTCCTTCGCCCTGACCGAGGCCGACGAGCCCGACTTCCCGGGCGCGCCGCTGGTGCTGGGCGACGTGGTGCTGGCGCTGGAGACGGTGCTGGCCGAGGCGGAACGGGACCGGAAGACCCCCGCCGACCATGCCCGCCACCTGGTGGTTCATGGTATCCTGCACCTGCTGGGCCACGACCATATGACCGACGACGAGGCCGAGGCGATGGAGCGGATCGAGACCGCTGTCCTCGCCCGCTTCGGCATCGCCGATCCGTATTCCGATCCTCCCGATTCCCCGCCCCACCCTGCCTGAGGCCATGTCCGACACCTCCTCCGCCCGACCTTCCCGCTCCTCCGACGCGAACCCGCTGCGCAGCTGGCTGCGCGGGCTGCTGCGCGGCAAGAGCGAGGAGGATTGGCGCGAGACCATCGAGGAGCTGATCGAGGACGGCGACGAGGGCGAGGACGAGGCCTCCGTCGCCAAGCATGAGCGGGTGCTGCTGGGCAATATCCTGCGGCTGCGCGACCGCAGCGCGATCGACGTGATGGTGCCGCGGGCCGACATCGTCGGGGTCGAGGTCGACACGCCGCTGCCCGGGGTGCTGGACATCCTGGCGCGCGAGGCGCACAGCCGCATGCCGGTCTATCGCGACAATCTGGACGACGCGCTGGGCGTGATCCACGTCAAGGATGTGGTCTCGGCCCTCAGCCGCGCCCGGGCCGGCGACGGCGACGCGCCGAAATCGCTGGCCGAGATCCTGCGGCCGGTCCAGATCGTCGCACCGTCGATGCCGGTGCTCGACCTCTTGCAGCAGATGCGCGAGAAGCGCCAGCACATGGCGCTGGTGATCGACGAGTTCGGCGGCATCGACGGGCTGATCACGATCGAGGATCTGGTCGAGGAGATCGTCGGCGAGATCGAAGACGAGCACGACATCGACGAGCCGCCGCAGCTGGTCGAGAAGCCGGACGGCACGCTGATCGCCGATGCCCGCCTGCCGATCGAGGCCTTCGAGGCCAAGGTCGGCGCGGTGCTGGAGGAGGACGAGCGTGACGACATCGACACCCTCGGCGGCCTCGTCTTCTCGCTCGCCGGCCGGATCCCGGCGCGGGGCGAGCTGTTGACCCACCCCAAGGGGTTCGAGTTCGAGGTGATCGATGCCGATCCGCGCCGGATCAAACGCCTCCGCATCCGCCGCAAGGACGGCGCCGAGCCTGGCTGACGCAGCCGGGCCGCGGCCCGGTGGCGCCATCGACCGCTTCGCCGCCCGCCTGATGGGGCTGAGCCGCTGGCGGCGCTTCGGCGCCGCCATGGCGTTCGGCGCCCTGGCCAGCCTGTCGGTGCCGCCGCTCTATGCCGCGCCGCTGCTTTGGATTGCCTTCCCGGCCCTGTACTGGCTGCTGTCCGGCGCCGGCGGCGGCCGGGCCGCCTTCTTCACCGGCTGGGCCTTCGGCTTCGGCTTCTTCGTGCCCGGCCTGTACTGGGTGTCCTGGGCGCTGACCGTCGACCTGCCACGCTTCTTCTGGCTGATCCCCTTTGCCTTGGCCGGGCTGCCGGCGCTGCTGGGGATCTTCACCGGCCTGGCGGGGCTCGGCTTTCACTGGCTGCGCCGCGCCGGCTGGGGCGGCCCCCTGGCCCTGGCCGCCGCCTGGGCCCTGGCGGAATGGCTGCGCGGCCATGTCCTGACCGGCTTTCCCTGGAACCTGGTCGGCTATACCTGGGTCGGCTGGCTGCCCGTGCTGCAGGGCGTCTCGGTGATCGGCATCTACGGCCTCAGCCTGCTGACCGTCGCCGCAGCCACCCT
>NZ_JANX01000868.1 GCF_000767795.1 Inquilinus limosus MP06
ATTCCGCAGCACCTCGGCCCCGGCGGTGGTGACCGTGCCCTCCAGGTCGACCAGGTCCTTCCAGGCGATCGGCACGCCGTCCAGCGGCCCCAGCGGCCGGCCGGCGCGGTAGCGCTTCAGGCTGGCCTCGGCCTCGCGCCGCGCCCGCGCCTCGGTCAGCAGCAGGAAGATCGCCTTGTCCGGGCAGGCGCGGATATGGTCGAGGAAGAACTCGGTCGCGGTGACCGGGTCGGCGGCGCCGGAGAGGTAGAGGCGGCCGAGGGCGGCGGCGGAGATCTGGGACAGGTCGGCGGTCACGGCGTGCGGTTCCACGGCCCCGGATCCCATCGCCCCGGCGGGCCGCTGGCCGGGTGCGATCCGCCTAATCGACCAGCCGGCACCGGGTTTGTCGAGTGTTCCTCGATCTACACCGTCAGCGCGAACACCCGCAGGCGGTGGCCGTCGGGATCGAGGGCGACGAAGGTGTGGCCGAAATCCAGCGTGGTCGGCGGCTGCAGGATCGGCAGGCCGCGGCCGCGCCATTCGGCATGCAGCGTCTCGACCGTTTCGGCGTTGGCGACGCTGAAGCCGATCTCGCCGCCACCGCCGGCCGCCGTTGCCGCGGGCTCGACCGTGTGGCGCGACCACAGGCCCAGCTTGGCGCCGCCGTCGAGCAGGAACAGGGCGAAGGTCGGCGCGGATTCGACCGGTTCGCGGCCCAGCAGACCGGCATAGAAGGCGGCGCTGGCCGGCGGGTTGTCGACGTAGAGCAGGGTGTAGCTGGGGATCGGCATGGCGGCTCTCCTGTGGTGTGGAGACCGTCTCAACGCATTCTTCTTTCGCCGTCATTGCGAGGAGGCGCAGCCGACGAAGCAATCCAGGGGCCAGGGCGAGCCGCCCTGGATTGCTTCGCTGCGCTCGCAATGACGGTGTCAAGAAACAGCGAGAAGGTCTGTTGCGGTGACGGGCCCAGAATGCACGCCGATGCTGTCAGTTTCCGGCAGCAGTCAGTCGCGCGATGAGATGCCCTGGCTCTCGCGCCATTCCTTGAGGAGGGATTGGCGGCGGCGTGGATAGCGCGCCTCAATGGTCGCCAGCTCGGCGATCCGGTCGGTGCGGAAGTGGCGGAAGCCCTGGCGCAGCTCGCACCACGCCACCACCATGCGGATCTGGTCGAAGAAGCCGAGGGCGAAGGGCCAGATCACGCGCCGCGTCTCCGCCCCCTCCGGGCCGCGATAGGCGATGGCCAGCTTGCGCTCGCCCCGGATCGCCTGGCGGACCGCCGCGAGGTCGATGCTGCCGCCGGCGATCGGCTGGCCGGGGCCGACCAGCAGGGCACTGGCGTCCAGGCCCTGGCGCAGATCTTCCGGCAGCACCGCCGCGATCTTGGCCAGGGCGTTGCGGGCGGCGTCGCCCAGCCGGTCGTCGGCGCGCCGCGCCACCCAGCGCGACCCCAGCACCAGCGCCTCGATCTCGTCCTCCGAGAACATCAGCGGCGGGCAGGCATGAAGCCGGGCCGCAGCACATAGCCCAGCCCCGGCTCGCCCTCGATATCGGCGCCTTGGGCCTGCAGCGTGGCGATGTCGCGGTAGAGGGTGCGCAGGCTGACGCCGGTCTCGGCCGCCAGGGCGCGGCCGCTGACCGGCCGGCGGTGGCGGCGCAGCACCTGGATCAGCCCCAGCAGGCGTTCCGATCGCGACACAGGCCCTCCTCGTCCAGGCGAGCATGCTGCCAGATCCTGGCAGCGGTGTCAGCGCGCGCCCGGCACCAGGACCCGGCCGGTGAAGGGGCCCTCCACCGCCTCGACATAGGCGC
>NZ_JANX01000869.1 GCF_000767795.1 Inquilinus limosus MP06
CAGCCCGCCCCGCGCCAGCGTCGCCCCGGCCCCGGCGATCGAGGCGCCGAACAGGCTGCGCTCCCACTGCGCCAGGGCGGCGGCAGAGCCTTCGCCCCAGGCGGCGAGCTGCAGGATCGCGGCTGGGCGCCAGGGGCGGAAGGTCAGGCCGTCGGCATCCAGGGTCGACAGCGCCGCAATGGGATTCTCCAGGGGCTCAGCCACGGACGCGCTCTCCCTTCGGGTCGTACATGCAGGGCTCGACCACCCGCACCTTGATATGGCTGCCGCGCAGCGGATCGGTGGCGAAGATGGTGCCGCCGGTCCGCTCCCGGGCGCGGGCCAGCAGGCCCAGCGCGATCGGCAGCCCCGTCACCGGGCTGGTGCCGCTGGAGGTGACATGGCCCTGGGTCGGCTCGTTCGGGCGGTACATGCCGCCCTCGACCAGATGGGCCCCGGAAACCAGCGGCGCGCCATCCTCCGACACCAGCCCGACCAGCCGCGGCCGGTCCGGGTCGGCCATGCCCTCGCGCAGCGACATCGGCTTGCCGATGTAGTTGCCCTCGCGCTTGGCGAAGCGCTCATGCGCCAGGTCGGCCAGGGTGGTCTGGCCGTTGATCTCGGCGCCGGTCAGGAAGCCCTTCTCGATCCGCAGCAGCTCCAGCGCCTCCAGCCCGAAGCGCCGCAGTCCCGCCGGCTCGCCGGCCGCGATCAGGCGCCGCCACAGCTCCGGCGCATGCTGGGATTCGACATGCAGCTCATAGCCCAGCTCACCGGTGAAGCTGACGCGCAGGATGCGCAGCGGCAGGTCGCCCAGCGTGACGTCGCGGACCGCCATGAAGGGCAGGGCGTCGTTCGAGACGTCGGCGGCGTCGCCGACCAGCCGGGCCAGGACCGTGCGGGCCTCGGGGCCGGTCAGGGCCAGCGCCGCGCGGGCCTCGGTCACCTCCGTCACCGCCACCCGAAGATCGGGCCAGTCGACCTCGGTCAGCCGCTCCATCATCCTCACCACGTCATGCGCCTTGGCGCTGGTGGTGGTGACGTAGAAGCGGTCCTCGGCCAGCCGGGTGACGGTGCCGTCATCCATCACGATGCCGTCGTCGCGCAGCATGATGCCGTAGCGCGAGCGGCCGACCGGCAGCGTCTCGATCCGGTTGACGTAGAGCCGTTCGAGGAACGCCGCGGCGTCGGGGCCGGAGACGTCGACCTTGCCCAGGGTCGAGACGTCGAACACGCCGACATGGGACCGGACGTATCGGGCCTCGCGCAGCGAGGCCCGGCCCAGCGTCTCCCCCGGCCGCGGGTAGTAAAGCGGCCGCAGCCAGCCGCCGGAGCGGACGAAGACGGCGCCGTCGGCCCGGTGGAATGCGTCGAACGGCGTCCGCCGGCTCGGGACGGCGTGCCAGCCGACCGACCGGCCGGCGATGACGCCGAAGGCGACCGGGGTGTAGGGCGGGCGGAAGGTCGGCGCCGCCAAGTCGCCCGGCCGCAGCCCGCGGGCATCTGTCAGCACGCCCAGCGCCGGGCCGTTCGACGTCTTGCCCTGGTCCGTCGCCATGCCCTGGGTGGTGTAGCGCTTCATGTGCTCGGGCGAGGTGTAACCCTCGCGCGCGGCCAGGCGCACATCGGCGGCGGTGACGTCGTTCTGGAAGTCGACGAAGGCCTTGCCGGCGACCTGCAGGTCGGTGACCTGTGGAGCGGTCGCCGGTGCGGGGGCAGGTCGATCCAATCGAGTCCCCCCTCCCCCTGCGAGAGGGGGGTAGGGGAGGGGGTTCCGGAAGCCTGGCTCAGGCCGGCGGATCCTGCGTCGGCGGCACCAACC
>NZ_JANX01000870.1 GCF_000767795.1 Inquilinus limosus MP06
GAGCAAGCTGGGCCGCGACGCAGCCGGCCATGCGATCGAGCAGGCGATGGCGCGGATCGCGCTCGGCCTGGTCGAGCCCGGGGTGCGCCGCCTGGTGGTGGCGGGCGGCGAGACCTCCGGCGCCGTGGTCGACGCCCTGGCCCTGCCCGCCTTCCGCATCGGCGCCGAGATCGCCCCGGGCGTACCGGTGCTTCATGTGGTGGGCCGCGAGCCGCCGATGGTGCTGGCGCTGAAATCGGGGAATTTCGGCGGGCCGGAGTTCTTCACGGATGCGCTCAGGGCGATGCCGTAAGGCATCGCCTCAGAGCACCACCGGCTCCGGCTCCAGCGCCACGCCGTAGGTCGCCTGGACGTCGCCCTGGATCTGCCGGGCCAGGTCGAGGATCTCGGCCCCGCTGGCCCCGCCGCGGTTGACCAGGACCAGCGCCTGCCGGTCATGCACCGCGGCGCGGCCGACCGCCCGGCCCTTCCAGCCGCAGCGGTCGATCAGCCAGCCGGCGGCCAGCTTCACCCGCCCGTCCGGCTGCGGATAGCCGACGATGCCGGGGAAGGACGCGGCGAGGTCCCGGTACTGCGCGCCCGGCACGATCGGGTTCTTGAAGAAGCTGCCGGCATTGCCGATCACCGCCGGGTCCGGCAGCTTCTGCCGCCGCACCGCGACCACCGCGTCGAAGATCTCCGCCGCCGTGACGTCCGACCGGTCGCCGAACACCCGCGCCAGGTCCGGATAGGTCGTCACCGGCGCCCAGGGCCGCGGCAGGCGCAGGGTCACGGAGGTGACGATCCAGCGGTCGGGTTCGCGCTTGAACAGGCTGTCGCGGTAGCTGAAACGGCAGGCGGCGCGGTCGAGCGTGACGAAGCCGCCGACCGCGGCGTCGAAGGCGCGCAGGCTCTCGAACCGCTCCTCGAGCTCGACCCCATAGGCGCCGATGTTCTGGATCGGCGCGGCCCCGGCGGTGCCGGGGATCAGCGCCAGGTTCTCCAGCCCCGGCTGCCCCTGGGCGATCGTCCAGGCCACCAGATCGTGCCAGACTTCGCCGGCCCCGGCCTCGACCAGCGCGGCCTCCGCGCTCTCCGCCGCCAGCCGCCGGCCGGGGATGCGCATCAGCAGGGTCAGCCCGTCGAAATCGCCAGTCAGCACCACATTGCTACCGCCGCCCAGCAGCCGGCGCGGCAGCCCGGCGAAGCGCGGATCCGCCAGCACCGCCGGCAACTCTGCCTCGTCGCGGATCTCCACGACGTAGCGGCTGCGCGCGGCGATGCCGAAGCTGTTGGCGGATTGCAGCGGGTGGTCGATCAGGATCTGGTACATGGTCACAGCATTAGGGCGGGCCCGGTTATCGGGCAACCGCTCACACGATCTCGTCGACCAGCTTGGCGATCAGCGCCTGGATGAAGGTGTCCCTCCCCTCAGCGGTGCGGACGAAGGCGCCGATGCCGCCGATCACCTGCTGCCGGTAATAGCCTTCGAGCCAGTCGTATTCGTCGAGGATGACCAGCGCGTTGACCGTGACATGCGCCGCCTCCGCCGCGTCGCGGGCGAGCGTGGGGTCGATGCCGGCGTTGGAGAAGCCGTTCGAGACGATGTCGATGGTCTGGCGCGGGCTGTCGAAGCCGCTGCCCTTGAACAGCTCCAGCGCGTCGAGCACGGCGCTGCCGATCGCGGTCGACCCGGCCTCCGCCCCGCCGGCGCGGCCAGCACCGCCTCGGCGAAGGCATCGGCGTCGGCGGCGCTGGCAAGGCGGCGCCAGGGCAGCAGGACCTTCAGGCTGCGCGGACCGTCGAAGCGCGCCACCGTC
>NZ_JANX01000871.1 GCF_000767795.1 Inquilinus limosus MP06
CGCCACGGCCAGCACGCCGCCGGCCGAGGCGCCCAGCGACTGCAGCAGCCGCCAGGCGATCAGTGCGTCGATCGAGCCGGCGGAGGTGGCGCCGAGGCTGGCGGCGGCGAACAGCAGGAAGCCGCCGATCAGCACCGGCCGGCGGCCGAACCGGTCGCTCAGCGGGCCGATCACGATCTGCCCGGCGGCAGAGCCGAGCAGGTAGACGCTCATGGTCAGCTGCACCCGGTCCGGCCCGGCCGCGAACTCCGCCCCGATGGTCGGCAGGGCCGGCAGATACATGTCGATCGCCATCCCGCCCAGCGCCACCAGAGCCGCCAGCAGGACCAGGAAGGGCAGGCTGCGGGGGCGGATCACGACGACCTCGGAGCTAGCGATCGGCGGCGAGGAGGAGGAAGGTCGGGCGCTCGCGCTCGATCGCATAGTCCGGATGCTCGGCGATCTGCTCGGCGGTCGGTCCCCATTCCTCGAGATGCGCCAGGGTGAAGCCGGCCCGCAGCAGCAGGTCGACATAGCCGCCGATGGTGCGGTGCTGCTTGACCACGCCCTTGGCCAGCCAGTCGGTGACGCGCGGCCCCTCGTCCAGGTAGCGGTCGACCGGCCAGGTGTCGCGCCCGGCCTCGTCGCGCACCCATTTCGGATCGGACGGGGCGGAGTAGATCGGGTGCTCGACCGAGGCCACCAGCCGCCCGCCCGGCGCCAGCGCCCGGTGCAGCCGCGCCAGCAGCCCCTCCAGGTCGGCGATGTAGTGCAGCGCCAGCGCGCTGTAGGCGAAATCGAAGGAATCCTGCGGCAGATCCAGCCGCTCCAGGTCCTCGCGGCGATAGGTGACGGCGATCTCCGGGTCGGTGGCCCGGGCGCGGGCCAGCATGTTCTCCGACACGTCGAGGCCCAGCACCTCGGCGGCGCCGGCCTGGCGGGCCCAGCGGCAGAACCAGCCGAAGCCGCAGCCGAGATCGACCACGCGGCGGCCGGTCAGGTCCGGCACCAGCGCGCGCATGGCGGGCCATTCCGGCATGCCGTCCAGGCCCTCGATCGACCGGCGCAGCCGGCTGTACTCGGCGAAGAAGCCGGGGGTGTCGTAGATGTTCTGGGTCATGGTGCGTCCTCCATCTTCAAAGGGCGGACGGGGTGCGCGACAGCCGGGAATGCGGCCAAGAAAAAGCCCCGTCCGTTTCCGGCGGGGCTGCGTGGATCGGGCGCTGACCGCGATCAGCGCACACAGAGTCCGGGCGTCCCGCCGACGGCGATGCGGCTGCGTCTGGTGACGATGCGGGATGCGATCACGGACATGGCTTCTGTATTGCGGGCGGCGAGCGCCGCGTCAAGGACCAGTTTCGGCGGAGTGGACTTCGATCCTAGCCCTTGCCCTTCCCCTTGGCGTCGTCGGAGCCGCCGCCTTTGCCTTTGCCCTTACCCTTTCCTTTACCTTCGGGCGGGCTCGCCATCAGCATCGAGGGATCGCGAGGGATCGTTCCGGCTCCATCCGGCGTTCCCGTCCCGGCTGCGCTCGCCATCAGGGACGCGGCGGGCACCGGGACCGCATGGTCCGCCCGGTCCGTTGCGGCATTCGCGGCGCCCGCCGCGAGCCCGATCCCGGCCAGGGCGGACAATACCGATATCGTGCGCATCGATCCCCTCCTGTCGCTGGTTGAGGCAGGCCCGCCGGTGCGGCGGGCCGCGCCGGGGCGTCACCAGTAGCCCTTGCCCTTGAGGTTGCCGGCAACGGCGCCGGCCGCGCCGCCGATCAGGGCGCCGATCCCGGCATTGCCGCCCGCCAGCGCGCTGATCGC
>NZ_JANX01000872.1 GCF_000767795.1 Inquilinus limosus MP06
CCGGCCAGCCGCACCGACGGACCGACCCCGCCGCATCTGCGGCTGGTGGAGTGACGCCCATGACCCAGATGTCGACCATTCCGACCGAAGCCGAGATCCAGGCCTATATCGACGGCGAGCTCGACCTGCCCCGCCGGATCGAGGTCGAGGCCCATCTCGAGGCCAACCCCGCTCTGGCCGCTCAGGTGATGGCCGATCTGCGCCTGCGCGACGCGCTGCGCCTGGCCTTCGCCGAGGATGGCGGCATCCGCGTCGCCAGCTACGAGAACGCCCGGCTGCTGGGCCGCGCCGTGCGCTGGCGCCGGCTGACTGTGCGGCTGCGCCGGGTGGCGGCGGTGGTACTGCTGATCGGCATCGGCTGGGGCGCCCAGTCGATGCTGGGCGTGACCCGGATCGACAGCGCCTCGGCCGGCATTCCCGCCTATGCCGACGAGGCCGGCGACGCCTACCGCACCGTACTGTACCGCCACCTGGTCGACCCGGCCGAGCCCAAGGGCAGCCTGAAGCCGGAGGACCTGGCCAAGGCGCCGATCACCCTGCCCGACCTGCCGCAGGGCTGGTCGATCCGGTCGATCGAGGTGGTGCCCTGGGATGGCGGCTCCGGCTTCGAGGCGACGATCGACACCGACCGCTTCGGCCTGGTGACGCTGTTCGCCGCCGCCACCGATGGCTTCGACGTGCAGCAGCCGCAGGCGCAGCGGGCGAACGACGTCACGGTCGCCTACTGGCAGGTCGGCCCCGCGGTCTACGCGCTGTGCGCCGAGGCGACGGCGGGCGACCTGCTGACCGCCGCCAACGGCTTGGCCGACACCCTTTACTGAATGGTCTCGAAGGAGAGAACGACACCATGAACATGCAGCAATATGAATGGCAGGGAACAGCCCAGCGCGCCTCGGCCGCCGAGCTCGATGCCGGCCTGCGGCAGCATATGCTGCGGGTCTACAACTACATGGGCCTCGGCCTGGTCCTGACCGGCCTGGTGGCCTATCTGGTCGCCAGCACCCCGGCGATCTACATCCCGATCTTCACCAGCCCGCTGAAATGGGTGGTGATGCTGGCGCCGCTGGCCTTCGTGTTCTTCCTGTCGTTCCGCATCCACGCCGTCTCCGCCTCCACGGCGCAGATGGTGTTCTGGCTGTTCTGCGGCGTCATGGGCCTGTCGATGGCGTCGATCTTCCTGGTGTTCACCGGGACCAGCATCGCCCGCACCTTCATGATCACCGCGGTCATGTTCGGCGCCATGAGCCTGTACGGCTATACCACCAAGGCGGACCTGTCGCGCTTCGGCTCGTTCCTGATGATGGGCCTGGTCGGCATCATCATCGCCTCGATCGTCAACATCTTCCTCGGCTCGACCGCGCTGCAGTTCATTGTCTCGGTCGCCGGCGTGCTGATCTTCACCGGCCTGACCGCCTGGGACACCCAGCGGATCAAGGAGGAATACGCCGAGCACTACGACACCGAGAGCCTGAACAAGATGGCGGTGATGGGCGCGCTGTCGCTGTACCTGAACTTCATCAACATGTTCCAGCTGCTGCTGCAGCTGACCGGCGCGACCCGAGAGGAGTAACGGCGTGTACGACACCGAGAAGCAGGCCATCGACGACCTGTTCGTGAAGCTGGCGCGGGCCGAGCGCGACGGCGGCCCGCGCGACGCCGGTGCCGAGGACCTGATCCGGCGTCGCCTGGCCGAGCAGCCGGTCGCCGCCTACTACATGGCCCAGGTCATCCTGGTGCAGGAGCAGGCGCTGGCCGCGGCCCAGGCGCAGATCAACGAGCTGGAGCGGCGC
>NZ_JANX01000873.1 GCF_000767795.1 Inquilinus limosus MP06
GTTCGGTCGAGGCGCTGGCGCTGGCGCCGGGCCGGCCGGTGCATGCGGTGATCAAGAGCGTCGCCTTCGACAGCCACACGGTCGGCGGCGCCCTGCGCGGCCCGAACGGCGCCGACGCGGAGCTGGAGGGCGGCTGAGCCATGCGGCCTTCGCGGTTCGCGCCGGCGCCGATGGCCGTCGCAGCACAAGGCGCGGGATCCCGGACGGGACCCCGCGCTTTGCTCATTCACGATGGGTCAGGAGGCCAGCTGTCGTTCCGCGGCGGGGCTCGACCGCTGCCGGAGGATGGCGCGGGCGCTGTCCGCCAGCACCAGCCACGCTCCGGCCAGGATGGTGACGTCCTTGATCACCAGCCGGCCGCCGCCTGACAGCCAGGGAAAGCCGTGCTGCGCGTCGCCCAGCGCCGGCACCCAGGCCTCGGGCGTGGTCACCAGGAAGGATAGGGTCACGAACGGGGTGACGAAGGCGAGGGCCGCCCCGAGGAAGCCGACCCGGGCGGAGACCAGGCCCGCCAGCGTCAAGGCGCCGATCAGGACCTCGAGCGCGCCGAGGCCGCGGGAGAAGCCGTAGGTGTTGTTGGCCGTCTGCCACGTCCGGTCGCCGGGCTTCAGCTCACCCTCGCGGGTGAGGTGCGCCTTGTAGTCCTCGGGGTGCTCGTAGAAGAACGACATCAGCGGGCTGTTGGCGACGAACGGCGTGATGCTGTCGGCTTCGTAGGGCGCGAATTTCAGGGCGCCGATCCAGAGGAAGACGATAGCAATGGCAATCCGCATCGCATCGATCCCGATACGATCGGACCGGGGGCTGCCGACAAGGCCCAGCCCCCGGCGGATGATGGTGTTCATGATGAGGGTCTCCCTGGGCGCCCGGATCAGCCCTCCTGGGCTGCGGCAAAGGCGTCCAGCGTGCGGGTGGAGTAGACGAGCGCCGCGCCGGCATTGACGCTGATGGCGACGCCGAGAGCCTCGGCGATCTCCTCCCTGGTCGCGCCCTGCTTGCGGGCGGCATCGGCGTGGACGGTGATACAGCCGTCGCAGCGCAGCGAGATGGCCACGGCCAGGGCGATCAGCTCACGCGTCTTGGCGTCGAGATGGTTGGTCTTGGCCCCGGCGCCGCCCAGCGCCGCATAGCCGCGGACCGTGTCCGGGCTGAGCTTGCCGAGCTCGCCGACCCCGGCGATGAGCTGCTGCCGGTAGGTGTTCCAATCGTGCATGTGCATGATGCGTCCTCCGTGATCGATAATGTAGATCTAGGAGCGCCATTGCGCCCGAGATATGGCTACAGGACGCAACTGCATGACTGATCGGATCAAAACCGCATCATGAGCCTGGATTCGCCCGACGATCCCCTGAGCGGCCTCGCCCCGCTGCTGCAGGTACGCCCGATCCTCGACGACCTCTGCGAATTCGGCGGCCACTGGGTGTCGCCGCACGCGGCGGCCGGCGGCCCCGGCTGGGCCTATTTCCACATCGTCACGCGCGGGGAGTGCGAGCTGGAGAGCCCCGGCCACGCCCCGCTGCGGCTGCAGGCCGGCGACGTGCTGCTGCTGCCACATGGCGACCCGCATGTGATGCGCGCCCGCCCCGGCGCGGCCGGCATCCCGGCCGGCACCGGCAAGGCCTATCGCAACGCCATCCGCCACCGGGCCAGCCTGGGCGTCGAGCCCGACACCGAGATCATCTGCGGCCGGCTGCAATTCGAGGCCGCCGGCGAGAGCCTGCTGATCGCCGCCCTGCCCGACCGCATCCTGCTGCGCGGTCCGGGCGGGCCGGAT
>NZ_JANX01000874.1 GCF_000767795.1 Inquilinus limosus MP06
GTTCCATTAAGTGTTGTGTCAGAAGCGGTTGGCGGCGGTTGTTGCAGCGCTGCTGGTGCTTTCGGGCTGCCTTGCCTCCGCCCCGGACTCCCCGGTCCCGCAGACCGAGGCGCAGGCCCGCGAGGCCGGCCATTTCGCCGACCCGTCGGTGTTCACCGTCGGCTTCGACCGCATCCAGGAAGTCTATCTGGTCAAGGAGGATTTCGGGAAGCTGGCGCTGGACGGGCTGAACGGCCTGTCCAAGCTCGACGACACGCTCAGCGTCCGCCGCGACGGCAGCCGGGTGCAGCTGATCCGCGCCGGCCATGTGGTCGGGGATTTCGATTCGCCCGCGCCCGACGCCTCCTATGACTGGGGCACGCTGGTCGCCTCCACCCTCGATTCGGCCTCGCTGGCCTCGGCGAAGATCGCCACCGCCGGCAACGAGGCCGCGTACCAGGCGGTCTACGAGGCTCTGCTGTCGGACCTCGACCCCTATTCCCGCTACGTCAACCCGGACCGGGCCCGCGACGACCGCGCCCAGCGCGACGGCTACACCGGCGTCGGCATCGCCCTGAGCCAGGACGACAAGGGCCGGCCGGTGATCGGCGACGTGTTCCCGGACACGCCGGCCGCCCGCGCCAACCTGCTGAAGGGATCGCTGATCGTCGCCGTCGACGGGGTGTCGGTGGAGGACGCCAAGGTCGACGAGATCGCCGACCTGATGCGCGGGCCGGTCGGCACCAAGGTCGACCTGACCGTGCGCGAGCCCAAGGGCAACAGCCGCACCGCGACGATGACCCGCGAGAAGGTCATCGAGAACATGGTCCGCAGCGAGGTGCGCGACAACATCATCGTCGTCAAGCTGCTGCGCTACAACACCACCGCGGCCGCCGCCGTGCGCAACGCCGTGACCGGCCTGCTGCGCGGCCTGAACGGTAAGGCCCGCGGCATCGTCCTCGACCTGCGCGGCAATCCGGGCGGCCTCCTGGACCAGTCGGTGGCGCTGGCCGACATGTTCATGGATCACGGCCCGATCGTGTCGACCCGCGGCCGCAACCCGGACAGCGACCAGAGCTTCTCGGCCCGCAACGGCGACATCTCCGGCCACCTGCCGCTCGCCGTGCTGGTCGACGGCCATTCCGCCTCCGCCGCCGAGATCACCGCCGCGGCGCTGCAGGACGCGGACCGGGCGATCCTGGTCGGCTCCACCTCCTTCGGCAAGGGCAGCGTCCAGACCGTGACCCGGCTGCCGAATGACGGCGAGCTGTTCCTGACCTGGAGCCGGATCTACGCGCCCTCCGGCTACACCTGGCACCGCCAGGGCATCCTGCCGACCGTCTGCACCAGCGGCAGCGGCACCGACGCCAAGGCGATGATCGACGCCTTCCGCGCCGGCCAGGCGCCGAGCATGAGCGAGGCGATGGCAGAGCGCTTCCGCGCCCCGGACGACGAGACGGCGCTGCGCCGCGTGCGCTCCGCCTGCCCCTGGCAGGTGCATGACGCCGATCTCGACATCCAGGTCGCGGTCGGACTGATCAGCGACCCCGCCCTCTACGCCCAGGCGCTGGGGTCGCAGGACCGCGGCACCGTCGCCGCCCACGCACAATAGCGTCCTTCGGCGCGGACCTTGTCGGATCGCGCCGGTCCCGTTCGTCCTCCGGGCAGCCCAGGAGGTGAGCCATGGATGAAACGCCGGTGATCAAGACACGGCGCAAGGGCCGGAGCGCGACGCAAAGCATGCTGATTCCGAGCGAGGGGATGGTGGCCGCGGCACTGCAGGCCGCGCCGCCC
>NZ_JANX01000875.1 GCF_000767795.1 Inquilinus limosus MP06
AGCGGCCGCCGATGTTCAGCTTCGGGCCGCAGCATCGCGCCGCCTGCTGGGTCACGGCCGAGGCGGCATCCGCCGGCGCCGCCGAGCCGGCGCCCGGCGCGAGGGCCATGCGATGAGCGGTGCTGCGACAGACACCTTGGTCAGGGCCGAGGGCCTGACCAAGACCTTCCAGGATGGCGGCGGCCTCAGCTTCGGGCCAGCACGCCCGGCGGTGCGCGCGGTCGACGAGGTGTCGCTGGAGATCCGCCGCGGCGAGACGCTGGCGCTGGTCGGCGAATCCGGCTGCGGCAAGTCCACGCTCGGCCGGCTGCTGCTGCGGCTGATCGAGCCCAGCGCCGGCCAGGTCTTCGTCGACGGCACCGAGCTGACAGGGCTGTCGCACGGGCAGATGCGGGCGATGCGCCGGCAGGTGCAGATGATCTTCCAGGACCCGTACGGCTCGCTCAGCCCGCGGCGCAGCATCGCCGACATCGTCGCCGAGCCGCTGGAGGTGTTCGGCCTGGTCCGCTCGCGCAAGGAGCGGCGCGACAAGGTGGCGGAGCTGCTGCGTCAGGTCGGGCTGCCGCCCGCCACCATGGACCGCTATCCGCGCCAGTTCTCCGGCGGCCAGCGCCAGCGCATCGGCATCGCCCGGGCGATCTCGGTCGACCCGGCCTTCATCGTGGCGGACGAGCCGGTCTCGGCCCTCGACGTCTCGATCCAGGCCCAGATCGTCAACCTGCTGCAGGATTTGCAGGAGCAGAAGCGCCTGTCCTACCTGTTCATCGCCCATGACCTGGCGGTGGTGCGCCACATCGCCGACCGGGTGGCGGTGATGTATCTCGGCCGGATCGTCGAGACCGGGCCGAAGGCGGCGGTCTACGGCGCGCCGCACCACCCCTACACCCAGGCGCTGCTGTCCGCCGCGCCGGAGCCCGACCCGGACCGCGCGCAGAAGCGGATCATCCTGCAGGGCGACGTGCCCAGCCCGTCCAACGTCCCGTCCGGCTGCAGCTTCCGCACCCGCTGCCCGCTGGCGCAGGAGATCTGCGCCCGCGAACGGCCGGCCCTGGCGCCGGTCGGTGATGGGCATCTCGCCGCCTGCCATTTCGCCAAGGCCAACCCGATCCGGGGCTGAGATGGCGATGCACTGACCGCACGCCGGAAAGCGATCGAGGCGACCTGGGCTTCCGCTCAACGTCGCCCGGCGCGACGCTCGACCACGCGGCCCGGCTGGCCGTCCGTGCCTCCGGCGACAGCCCGGTCGCCTTTGCCCAGGGGGTCGCGGCTGCGCTTTAGGCTGAGGACCCCGTTCCGCCGGCCAGCCTCTCCGTCTGCCGCGCCCTCAGCGGCGACGTCATGCGCCGGGCGAAATCAAACCTATGCGCGTGGAAATCCCGCAAGTGGGGAAAGGAACGGACGCGAACGAAAAAGGCGGAGAACCGAGCCGATTTCTCCACCTTCCAAGCCCTTGTCCCGGCGCGGAAAACCGCGGGAACGTTCAGGAAATTCGATGGTAGCTGGGGAGGGATTTGAACCCCCGACCAAGGGATTATGATTCCCCTGCTCTACCACTGAGCTACCCAGCCATCGGGGCCGAGCGTATACGCGCCCGCCACCGCCCGTGTCAAGCCGCCCGGGACAGTGTCGCACCGTCGCCGCATCGCTTGCCGCGGCGGCGGCGCTTCCGGTACCTAGAGACATGATCGCGATGCCCCTCTCCGTCCGCCGGCTGGCCGCCGCCTTCGTGCTGAGCGCCGCCGTCGCCGTGCCGTCCTTTGCCCAGGACGCGG
>NZ_JANX01000876.1 GCF_000767795.1 Inquilinus limosus MP06
GGCGCCAGCCGGCGGCGCCAGGCCACCCGCTCCTCATGCGACGGCGGCGGCAGCATCGGATAGGCCGCGGGCAGGCCCCAGCGGCGGCGGTACTGGTCGGGGGTGAGCCCGTGCACGGTGTCGAGATGGCGGCCGAGGTCCCGGCAGCTCACGCCGTCCTCGAGGCAGATCAGGAAGCCGAGCCCGATGGTGTCGGCCAGCGGCACCGGCGCCACCCGGACCGGCACGATGGCGCGAGGGGGCTTCTGCACCCGGGGCCGCACCCGGGCCGGCGGCGGCACCGAAAGATCGTCGAAGGCCGCCAGGATCTTGCGGATCAGCGAGGGATCGTCCGGCCCGGATCCGGGCTGCCGCGACCGGAAGGCCCGGGCGATCTCGGCCGCGAAATCCCGGTGATGCGCCAGCAGGCACCGAAGGTCGATCTCCGCGGCGGTTCGCTTCCGGCCCGCTTCGTCAAGCTGGTCAACTCGCATTCATTCGTCCTTCTGGCCCACAGCTCTGACGCCGGTGCGACATAGTGGAATCGCCCCCGGCGAAAGGGCTGCTTCCGCCAGACCAGTGAATCCACGGCCGGCCGACCGACCGACATGGCTACCCCCCTCCCTCGAACATCCTGTCTTTGATTGCGGCGCGGCCCCGCATACTCGGATATTGTACGATCCGAATCGCGAAATCAGCGTATCAGCAACCTCGTGACAGGTTAATCCTTAAAAACTATTGCGGAAGACTATTTTAAGTGAAACAGGCCGCCTCGATCCTACCGGCAAAGGCCGCGGCAAGAGCCGGGATCACGTTCCGCTGCGCGGGAAACCTTCGGATTCGGGCGGAGCCGGGCTCCCCCGGCGCTTTCATCTCGGATGCCGGAAAAATATGCCGAGATTTCGATCGAACCAGGCCCGAGATCTGCGGGCGATTCGCCGGAGCGGCCGTCATCGGGTGGTCACCATGTCCGCCCAGAGGGCCGCTCTACAACCTGGGGATTGTATGACCGCGCGAAATCCTCCGCCGCATGGGATGGTTTGGCGGCCGATCCAAGGCTGCCAGGCCCTGCATTTTATGTCGCGGCCCTTTATCGCGGTGTCATTGCGTTATCATCTTGCGGAAATCGCGCGAAACATCCTAAAATTGAAACTAGATTCTTTGCCATCCAGTGGAGGGAGGCGATTCGAATCCTTCGGCCGTCACATTTCAGCCGCGCCCGCCGAAGGTTGGATCGCTAAACAAGAAAGAGCACCATGGCCCGCCCAAGCGAAACCGAGATCCTGAGGTTCACCAAAGAAATCGTCGTCGCGCATGTGTCCCGCAACACGCTCGACAGCGAGAGCCTGCTCGACCTGATCCGCAACGTCTACACCACCCTCAGCGCCACCCAGGGCCCGTTGCCCGAGGGCGAGGCCGACCCGGCCGAGGCGCATGACGGCGTCCCCGCCGAGATCGGCCAGGACGGGCAGGAGGCGCCGGCGGCGCCGCTGGTCCCGGCCGTGCCGGTCGAGGAATCGGTGACGGCGGACTACATCGTCTGCCTTGAGGACGGGCGCCGCTTCAAGACCATGAAGCGCTGGCTGCGGGCGACCTACGGGCTGAGCCCCGAGCAGTACCGCGAGCGCTGGGGCCTGCCGGCGGACTACCCGCTGACCGCCGCCCAACTACACCAAGGCGAAATCCGCCGACGCCAAGCGGCAGGGTCTCGGATCCGGCCGCCCGGCCCGGGTGGCCCGCGCCAGCCGGCCCGGCCGCCAGCGTGCCACGCGGCCGAGCGAGAAGACGACCA
>NZ_JANX01000877.1 GCF_000767795.1 Inquilinus limosus MP06
GGCGGCGCTGCGCGACCGCGCCGCCGATCTCGCGGCGCCCGGCGCGGCGCAGGCCCTGGACGAGGCGGAGCGCCAGCGTTACCTGCAGGCCTCGGCGCTGATCCCGACCGGCGGCATCGTCAAGGCGACCGCCGACCGGATCACCGCCGGCGCCGGGGGCGATCTGGCCAAGGCCCGAGCCCTCTATGAATGGGTGGTGGCGAACACCTATCGCGACGCCGCCGTGCGCGGCTGCGGCAATGGCGACGTCGCAACGATGCTGCAGGCCGGCGCGCCGTTCGGCGGCAAATGCGCCGACATCAACGCGCTGTTCGTGGGGCTGGCGCGCGCCTCCGGCATTCCCGCGCGGGATGTTTACGGCATCCGCGTGGCGCCGTCGCGCTTCGGCTACAAGAGCCTCGGCGCCAACAGCCCGGCGGTCACCAAAGCGCAGCATTGCCGGGCCGAGGTCCATCTGGCCGGCTTCGGCTGGGTGGCGGCCGACCCCGCCGATGTGCGCAAGGTCGTGCTGGAGGAGCCGCCGGGCAAACTCGCCCTCGACGACCCGAAGGTGGCGGCGGCGCACCGCGCCCTGTTCGGCGCCTGGGAGGGCAACTGGATCGCCTATAACGACGCCCATGACGTGGCGCTGCCCGGCAGCGCCGGGCCGGCGATCGGCTTCCTGATGTACCCGCAGGCCGAGGTGGCGGGCGTGCGGCTCGACTGCCTCGACGCCGACAGCTTCGCCTACAGCCTGGGCGCGGCCGAAATCTCGGCCTGATGATGAAAGAGACCTCCATGGTCCTGGCAACCCGCGACAGCGATGCCGCCCCGATCCGCCTGACCAGCCTGGCGCATGGCGGCGGCTGCGGCTGCAAGCTGGCGCCCGCCGTGCTGCAGGAGCTGCTGGCCGGCCAGCCGGCGGCGACGCCGTTCCACCAGCTTCTGGTCGGCACCGAGACCGGCGACGACGCGGCGGTCTGGCAGCTCGACGACGACCGCTGCGTCATCGCCACCACCGACTTCTTCATGCCGGTGGTCGACGACCCGCGCGATTTCGGACGGATCGCGGCGACCAACGCCATCTCCGACGTCTACGCCATGGGCGGCCAGCCGATCTTCGCACTGGCCATCCTCGGCATGCCCTTGGGCAAGCTGCCGGCGGAGACGGTGCGCGAGATCCTGGCCGGCGGCGCCGCCACCTGCGCCGAGGCCGGCATCCCGGTGGCCGGCGGCCATTCGATCGACGCGCCGGAGCCGATCTACGGCCTCGCCGTGATCGGCACCTGCCGGCCATCGGAGCTGCGCCGCAACTCCGGCGCCCGGCCCGGCGACGCGCTGATCCTGACCAAGGCGCTGGGTGTCGGCATCTACTCCGCCGCCTTCAAGAAGGAGGTGCTGTCGGCCGACGGCTATGCCGAGATGATCGCCAGCACCACCCAGCTCAACCGCATCGGCGCCACGCTGGGGCGGGAGGCGGCGGTGCACGCCGTCACCGACGTCACCGGCTTCGGCCTGCTCGGCCACGGGCTGGAGATGGCGCACGGCGCCGGCGTCACTTTGGCGATCCGGGCCGACGGGCCGGCGCTGTTCGCTGGGGCGGAGGCGCTGGCGCAGGACGGCTTCGTCACCGGCGCCTCGCACCGCAACTGGGCCAGCTACGGGGCAGAGGTGACGCTGCCGCCCGGCCTGCCGGAGTGGCGCCGCCACCTGCTGACCGACCCGCAGACCTCAGGCGGGCTGCTGGTGTCCTGCGCCGCGGATGCGGCCGACGACCTGCTCGCGCGG
>NZ_JANX01000878.1 GCF_000767795.1 Inquilinus limosus MP06
CCGCAGGCGGCGATGTCGGCAAAGCGCCGCGGCAGGCCGCTCACGAAACCGGCCAGGACGGCGCGATCGGCGGCGGGCACCGCGTCGGCCGCCTTCTCCACCACCGCGGCGATCGCCGCTGCCAGCGCCGAGGCGCGCCAGTCCGGCAGGCCGAGCGCCAGCAGCTCCGCCGCCCGTTCCTGCCAGCCGTGCTGCAGACCCGCCAGCAGCCCGACCATCCGCAGCAGCAGCGGCCGGTCGGCCTCGTACAGGTCCTCGCCCGGAATCTCGGCCAGCAGGACGCGGCCCTCCGCCTGTCCCAGCAGCCGCGGCACCGGCCCGCCGGCCAGGCGCTCGAGCAGCCGGCCCTCATGCGCGAAGAAGGGCGGCACCGCCTTCAGCCACACCGCCCGGCCCTCGACCGGGATGCGCCACAGGCTGGACAGGTTCCAGCTGCGGATCTGCTCCGGCGGGCCCGACAAGCGCAGGCCCTGCCCCTCCAGCACCCGGCGGGCCCAGGCCAGGTCGGCGGCCGGGCCGCCCGGCCGGGCATAGGGCAGCCGCAGCGGCTGGTCGTCGAGCGTTCCGGCCCAGGGCTCGACGGGCGCCGGATCTTCGGTCTCGGCGAGATAGGTCACCTGCCCGCCATGCGGCCGGTCGAGCTCCGTCTCCAGCAGCCGCAGGATGGTGACGTCGATGCCGAAGCGGTCGCGCACCGCGCGCACCACGAGCTCGACCTCCTGCCACCACGGCGTTGCCACGGCGACCGGCGGCAGGATGCCGAGCACGCTTCCGTCCGGCGCGGCGAGGACGAGGCGGGCGGTCCGCGGCGGGATCCCGGGAAAGTCTGACGGCATAGATCGGATCCGGCGCAGCCTGCCCGATCACCGCCGGGCCGCGGGCGAGAATACACGGCCGCCCGATTTCATTCCTGACGTATTAAGCTGATGCCGACGCCGCCGGCAGCCGGGCCGTCGCCTCGATCTCAACCCGCATATGCGGCTGCACCAGCTGGGCGAACACCGTGGTGTTGGCCGGCCGCGCCGCGTCGCAATGGCGGCGGATGATCGGCACGATGCGCTCGAACTCCGCCTGGCTGGTCACGTAGATCACCACCCGCACCAGATGCTCCAGCCCCGCCCCGGCTTGGCCGAGCGCCCAGGCGATGTTGCGGAAGCAGTTCTCGCACTGGCTCTCGACATCCTCGGGGAAGGAGAAGTCCTTGGCGTCGAATCCGGTGGTGCCGGAGACGAAGACCCAGCCATCGGCGACCACGGCGCGGGCATAGCCGGCACGGTCCTCATAGGGCGAGCCGGTGAAGATGCGGGTTCCGATCATGGTCTGTCCTTTCAGTGAATGTCAGAGGCGGAAAGCGCCGTCGGCGACGATGACGCAGCGGCCGCGCAATTCGACCCGGCCATCCCGCAGCCGCACCGCAAGGCGGCTGGCCCGGCCGAGCGCGTGGCCCTGCTCGATGACAACTTCGCCGGTCGACGGCACCAGGTCGCGTTCGGCGAGCAGCCAAGCCAGCGGGCCGGCGGCGCTGCCGGTCGCCGGATCCTCCCACAGCCCGACGGTCGGGTTGAAGAAGCGGGCATGGGCGGCGGCCGACGGGTCGATCGGGTCGAGGCTGTAGAGGTAGCAGCCCTGAGCCCCGGCCCGGCGCAGCTCCGCCAGCAGCCGGGCGGCGTCCGGATCGGCGTCTGCCACCGCCGCGCGGTCGCGGGCCTGGACCATGAGATGCGCCGCGCCGGTCGAGACCACGCGGGCGCCGGGAAGCAGGT
>NZ_JANX01000879.1 GCF_000767795.1 Inquilinus limosus MP06
GGCCCGCGTGAAATGGGAGGGCGGCGACGTCGCCTACACCCGCGCCGATGTCCGCGACGCGGCGCAGATGGAGCGCTTCGTCGCCGACACGGTGGCGCGCTGGGGCCGGCTGGACATCGCCTTCAACAATGCCGGCATCGACCTGCCGCCGGCGCCGATCGCCGACACCGACATCGCCGGCTTCGACGACCAGGTGGCGACCAATCTGCGCGGCGTGTTCGTGGCGATGAAGTACGAGCTGCCGCATCTGGTGCGGGCCCGGGGTGCGATGATCAACACCGCGTCGATCGGCGGCCGCCACGCCTTCCCGAACATCGTCGCCTATGGCGCCACCAAGGCCGCGGTGATCCACATGACCCGCGCCGCCGCCCAGGAATACGGCCGCGACGTGCGGATCAGCGCCATCGCCCCGGGCCCGATCGAGACCCCGATGCTGGAGCGGGTGCGGCGCGACTGGAAGGTGACGACCGAGCAGCTGGTCGCGCCCTACCCGATGCGCCGGGCCGGCACGCCGGAGGAGGTCGCCGCCGTCGTCCTGTTCCTGGCCAGCGACGCCGCCTCCTATGTCAGCGGCCACGTCATCGGCATCGACGGCGGCGACCTGGCGTGACACCCGTTCCGGTTGCCGAGACCCGACAACCCTCATCGTCATGGCGAGCCCCACAGGGGCGTGGCTATCCAGGGGTCGGTGCCGCTGGATGGCCACGTCGCTTCGCTCCTCGCCATGACGGGGACAGGGATCAGGGAATCGATCTCAGGGTCCCTGGCATGACCGCCGGCGCCAGCGGCGAGGCCAGGGCCAGCTCGGGCCGGATGCAGGCGCTGAGGTGCCCCTCCCCGACCGCCTGCAGCGGCGGCGCGGCCTCGGCGCAGGCCGGCAGGGCGTAGCGGCAGCGGGTGCGGAAGGCGCAGCCGGAGGGCGGCGACAGCGGGCTGGGCAGCTCGCCCTTCAGCAGGATGCGCGGGCGGCGCAGGGTCGGGTCCGGGATCGGCGCGGCCGACAGCAGCGCCTCGGTGTAGGGGTGGCGCGGTGTCTCGAACAGCGCCCGGGCCGGGGCGATCTCGACGATCCGGCCGAGATACATCACCGCCACCCGGTCGCAGATCTGGCCGACCACGGCGAGGTCATGGCTGATGAAGACGATGGTCAGGTCCAGCCGCCGCTTCACCTCCATCAGGAGGTTGATGATCTGGGCCTGGACCGAGACGTCGAGGGCGGAGACCGGCTCGTCCGCCACCAGCAGCCGCGGCTCGGTCACCAGCGCCCGGGCGATGCCGATGCGCTGCCGCTGGCCGCCGGAGAATTCATGCGGGAAGCGCTCCATGTGACCGGCGGACAGGCCGACCGTCTCCAGCGCCGCCGCCACCCGCGCCGCCCGCTCCGCCGCCGGTGGCGCATCCTTCTGCACCCGCAGCGGCATGGCGACGATGCGGCCGACGGTCATGCGCGGGTTCAAGGACGCCGCCGGGTCCTGGAACACGAATTGCAGCCGCGGCCGGATCGGCTTCAGCTGCCGGCGACCGAGATCGGTGATGTCGGCGCCCTCGAACAGCACCCGCCCGCCGGTCGGGCGCATCAGCCGCAGGAGCGTGCGGCCCAGCGTGCTCTTGCCCGAGCCGGATTCGCCGACCAGCCCCAGCACCTCGCCCTGCCGCACCGCGAAGGAGACGCGGTCGACCGCGCGCACCTGCAGACGCTCGCGCCCGAAGAGCGTGCCGCCGACCGGGAAGGACTTGCTGAGATCCTGCAGCTCGAG
>NZ_JANX01000880.1 GCF_000767795.1 Inquilinus limosus MP06
GGACGCGCGCGTCGAGCCGGCCGCGCTGCCATTCGCGCGTCGCGGCCAGCAGCCGGTCGATCGGCCGCAGCAGGAACAGCCGGCCGCCGATGCCGGCGGCGGCGAGCGAGACCAGCAGGCCGGCGACGATCAGGGCGATGCCGCGCCGGGTCGCGGCGTCGATGGTGGCGAAGGCCGCGGCCCGGTCGATGCCGACCAGCACGAACAGGTCCAGCTCCTCCGACCGCATCGGCACATAGCCGTAGATCCGCATCGTGTCGTCGATCGCGCCGCTGGTGACCGACCCGGCCTGCGGCGAGCCCAGCAGGTCGAGGAACTTGTTCGGCAGCTGCTTGCCGACCCAGGGCGTGTCCGGCCCGGGCAGGCGCGACATCACCACCCCGGCGCGGTCGGTGATCATGATCACGGCGTTGCGCGATTCGGTGTCGATGTTGATCGCCGAGGCCATGGCGTCGACGCTGAGCGCCGCCACCACGGCGCCCTGGAAGACGTCGCCGTCGAAGATCGGATAGGCGACATGCAGCACCTTCTCACCGACCGCGTCGGTGGTGGCGAAGCCGCCGACGGCGAAGCCGCGGATCTCCCGCGCCCGCTGGAAGAAGCCCTGATGGCCGACCGAGACCGAGATCGCCGCGGTGTGGTTGGCGCCGCACAGCAGGTTGCCGTCGGCGTCGACCACGGCGATGGCGTTCAGGCTCGGCACCTCCGACCGCAGGTCGTCCACCACCTCGGTGCAGCGGCCGCCCTGGCCCTCGCGCACCGCCGGCACCCGGGCCATCGCGGCCAGCAGCTGGCGGATGCCGTCGACGATGCGGAACTGCGCCCCGGCGGCGACGTTGGCCAGGCGGATGGCATCGTCCTGGATCTCGTTGGTGCGGGCGATGCGCAGCGCATATTCGTTGTAGCCCTGCAGCGCGATCCCCGGCGCGACGGCCAGGCCGACCAGCAGGAACAGGCGCGACAGCAGATTCATCGCGACGGCAGCCGGCAACGGCCAGGGACGGGACGGCCCGACCTGCCCACCTTCATGACCCCAGCCTGCAGGCTGATTCTCGCCGCCCCCACATCATCGGCCCCATCCTGAAGCGAGCCCCGCCCGATTCCAACCGGCATCTCCGCCGCACCGTCGCTGCCCGGCCGGCGTGGCGGCATGCGGGCGGGTTCTACGACAGCGGCCTTGGAAAAGCCATCGCCAGGCCCCAAAGTGGTCACCGCCGGGCACGGGAACAAACCGTTGCACGGCCCGTTTTGCAACGGTGAAGTGCCCGGCTGCAACCGGCGCTTGAGCATGGAGACGACGACGATGTTCAAACCCACCATGATCGTGCTCGCGGCCGCGCTGGCCCTTGCGGCGTGCGGTCGTGATACGGGCGGCCGGGCCCTGTCCGGTGGCCTCCTCGGCGCGGGCGCCGGTGCCGGCATCTCCGCCCTGACCGGCGGCAATGCCGCCACGGGCGCGCTGATCGGCGGCGCCGTGGGCGCGGTCGGCGGTGCGGCGACGAGCTGCCGGACCATCAACCTCGGCGGCCGCTGCTGATTTCAGCGCTGCCGGAGGATGCGGGTCGCCGGAGATCCCGGCGCCCGCCTAAAATTTAAATCGATCGGGGACAGAGTCGCCTCTGTCCCCGTTTGTTTTGGGACCGCACCCGATCCCGCGCCCCAAGCGATGCGCAACCAACGGAGCGAGGAACAGACATGGCCACGCGGAACCTGGACCAGGAGCTCGACACGCTGCGCGCCGATCT
>NZ_JANX01000881.1 GCF_000767795.1 Inquilinus limosus MP06
ACGGCGGCGACGGCCACGGCCGCCCTCGCCATCGGCCTGCTGGCCGTGATGCTGCGGCTGTCCCGGGCGCTGCTGCTGGCGCGGCTCCTGGGCCTCCGCGACCTCTTCCGCCTCGTCCTCGACCTCTTCGGCCTCGGCCTCCAGCGCGGCGTCGGTCTCGGCCATGATCCGGGCGGTGTTGTCGACCGGGGCGGCCGGGGCCGGCAGCTCGGCGCCGCGGGCCCGGGTGCGCTCGATCCGGTGCGCCGGCGGGATCAGGCTGTCATCGGCCTCGACCATCACCCGCACGCCGTAGCGCCGCTCGATGTCGGCCAGGGCGTCGCGCTTCTGGTTCAGCAGGTACAACGCCATCGCGGTGGCGACATGCACGGTGATCTCGGAGGCGCGCTTGCGGATGCCCTCCTCCTCGATCGCGCGCAGCACCGACAGGGCGGCCGATCCGGTGGTCCGGGTCATGCCCAGGCCGCCGCAATGGGCGCAGGTCTCGAAATGCGTCTCCATCAGGCTCGGGCGCAGCCGCTGGCGCGACAGCTCGAGCAGGCCGAAGGCGCTGATCCGGCCGATCTGGATGCGGGCGCGGTCCTGCCGCATCGCCTCCTTCAGCCGGTGCTCGACCGCCTTGTTGTGGCGGTCGTCCTCCATGTCGATGAAGTCGATGACGATCAGCCCGGCCAAGTCGCGCAGGCGCAGCTGGCGGGCCACCTCGTCGGCGGCCTCCAGGTTGGTCTTGTACGCCGTCTCCTCGATGTTCCGCTCGCGGGTCGAGCGGCCGGAGTTGACGTCGATCGAGACCAGCGCCTCGGTCGGGTTGATGACGATGTAGCCGCCGGAGCGCAGCTGCACCACCGGGCTGTGCATCGCATCGATCTGGCCTTCCACGTTGAAGCGGTGGAAGAGCGGGACGTTCTCGTCCTGGTACGGCTGGACCTTCTTGGCATGGCTCGGCATGAGCATGCGCATGAAGTCCTTGGCGGTGCGGTAGCCCTCCTCGCCGGCGACCAGGACCTCCTCGATATCCTTCGAGTAGAGGTCGCGGATCGCCCGCTTGATCAGGTCCGCCTCCTCATGGATGGCGCAGGGGGCGGTCGACTGCAGCGTCGTCTGCCGGATCGAATCCCACAGCCGCAGCAGGTAGTCGAGGTCGCGCCGGATCTCCAGCTTGGTCCGCTCCAGCCCCGCTGTCCGCAGGATGACCGCCATGCCGTCCGGCACGTCCAGGTCATCCATGATCGCCTTCATCTTCTTGCGATCCTTGGGATTCGCGATCTTCCGGCTGATGCCGCCGCCGCGCGGCGTGTTCGGCATCAGCACGCAGTAGCGGCCGGCCAGCGACAGGTAGGTGGTCAGCGCGGCGCCCTTGTTGCCGCGCTCCTCCTTGGTCACCTGCACCAGCATGATCTGCCGGCGCTTGATGACCTCCTGGATCTTGTAGTTGCGGTAGTTCGGCAGTTTCGAGCGGCGGTCGCGGGCCTCCTCGGCCTCGTCGCCGCCCAGCACCTCGACGCCCGGCTCCTGCTCGCCGTCATGGCTGTGGCCGTTGCCGTTCTCGCCTTCGGCCGTGGCCGGGTCGTCACCCTTCGGCGCCTCGGCCGGGGCCAGCAGGGCCACCGGGCCGCTGTCGCCCTCGGTCGACAGGGTCTCGCCGAAGCCGCCCTCTGCCGCGGCCTCGGCGGCGATCACCTCGCCCGCCACGGCGTCGCCGGCCACCTCGACAGCCTCGACGATCTCGCTCGGGCC
>NZ_JANX01000882.1 GCF_000767795.1 Inquilinus limosus MP06
GTGCAGCGGGATGGTCAGCAGGGCGAAGCCGGCATAGGCGAGGACCGCGCCACGCCAGCCGAGCGCGCCGGCCAGGCTGTCGCCGATCGGCCAGAAGGCGGTGGAGGCCAGGCCGCCCAGCAGCGTGATCTGCGACATCGGCCTGCGCGCCTCCGCCCCGCCGATCCGGGCCAGCGCGGCAAAGGCGGCGTCGTACAGCGTGCACCGCATCGCCAGGCCCAGCACCAGCCACGCGGCCATGTAAAAGAACGGGTCGCGGGCCAGGGCCAGCCCGGCGCAGCCGAGGGCGGACAGCACCGACCCCGCCGTCATCACGGCGCGGCCGCCATGCCGGTCGATCAGCCGCCCGACCCAGGCCGAGGACAGCCCCATCACCAGCAGGGCGGCGGAGAAGCCGCCATGCACCAGCGTGTGGCTCCAGCCCGTCTCGGCGATGATCCGCGGGCCGAAGCCGCCGATCAGGTAATAGGTCGTGCCCCAGCTGACCAGCTGCGCCAGGCCGAGGCAGAGGACGGTGCGGCGCCGGATCAAGCGTCGTGGCCCGGGGCCGGCAGGGTGGTGTCGCCGGGGCCGAGCGCCCGCTGCATCAGCACGCTGTCGACCCAGCGGCCGAACTTGTAGCCGACCGACGGCAGCAGGCCGGCGCGGCGGAAGCCCAGCGCCTCGTGCAGCGCGATCGAGCCGGCATTGCCGCTGTCGCCGATCACCGCCACCATCTGCCGCCAGGGCCCGGCCTCGCAGCGCTGGATCAGCGCGCCCAGCAGCGCCCGGCCGATGCCGCGGCCGGCCATGCCGTCGGCGACATAGACCGAATCCTCGATGGTGTGGCGATAGGCCGGGCGCGGCCGGTAGGCGCCGGCATAGGCATAGCCGACGACGCGGCCCGCGATCTCGGCCGCCAGATAGGGCAGGCCCTGGGCCAGCACCGCCGCCCGCCGGGCCGCCAGCTCCGCCGCCTGCGGCGGCACCTCCTCGAAGCTGGCGAAGCCGTGCAGCACATGGTGGGCATAGATCGCCTGGATGGCCGGCAGGTCGGCCTCCGCCGCGTCGCGGATGGTGATCAGGGAAGCGGGATGGCGGTCAGGCATGGTCGGTTCGGTCTTTCGGTCAGTGCGTCCGCGCGGCCGGGATCGGGATGTCCGCGCAGCGCCTCGCCGCGGCTGATGCCGAGATCGGCCAGGCGCCGGTCGTCGAGCCCGCGCAGGATCTCGACCTGGCGCCGGCGCGACTGCGGCGAGCCGGCGAACCAATGCAGCATCTCGGACAGCAGGGGGCAAGTCATCGGACACGGTCCTGGTGGGAACGGGCCGAGATTGCGCTTTCGTGACGGATAAGGGAAATTTGGATATCCAATGCGGATCATAAGGAATTCTTTGGAATGCGCGGCCTCAGCCTCGACCAGCTGCGGACCTTCGCCGAGGTGGTGCGGGCCAGCAGCTTCTCCGGCGCCGCGGCGCGGCTGAACCTGACCCAGCCGGCGGTCAGCCTGCAGATCCGCCAGCTCGAGGCGCGGCTCGGCGTGCGGCTGGTCGAGCGGGTGGGCAAGCGGGCCACCCCGACCGCGGCGGGGCGCGACCTGCTGGTCCATGCCGGGCGGATCGAGGCCGAGGTCGCGGCGGCGACAGAGGCGATGGCGGAGCATGCCGGCGGCGCGCTCGGCCGGGTGCGGCTCGGCACCGGCGCCACCGCCTGCATCTACCTGCTGCCGCCGGTGCTGCGGGCGCTGCGCCGCGG
>NZ_JANX01000883.1 GCF_000767795.1 Inquilinus limosus MP06
GTGGCGGGCCGCCGCCCGGGCCGAGCTGCGCCGGGTGCTGGACCGTGCCGAGGCCGATGCCCGCGCCGCGGCCGACGCCGGCCGGGCCCAGGTTCAGCGCTTCGAGCTGAGCCTGTCGCGCGGCGCCTATGACGAGCTCGTCACCCTCTACGATTCGGTCGCGGCGGCAGTGACCGGCGGCGACCGCCCGGCGCCGCCGGCGAAGAAGCCCTCCTCGCCCACCCTCACCTGGTTCTCGATCACCGCGGAGACGATCCTCGTCCTGCTCGACGCCCTGCGCCGGGAGGACCGGCGATGACCCCGACCAACCCGCTGTCGCTGCTCAGCCCGCTGCTGACCCTGGCCGGGCTCGTCGGCAGCTTCTTCTACATCCAGCTCAGCCAATGGCTGCGGGACCTGGTGGCGCTGCACCAGAAGGTCGAGCTGAACCGCTTCGCCGGCGACGAGCCGCAGAAGCGCGCCATCATCGAATGCCGGATCGAATACCGGCGGCTGGCGACCTGGCACATCTATGCCGTCAACCTCAGCGTCATCGCCTTCGTGCTGTTCATCCTGGTCCTCGGGCTGCTGATGATCCGGCCCGCCGCAGCCGACCCGATGTACGACTATCTGGCGATCGCGCTGTGGGTCTTCCTCGCCGTGTTCGTCGGCCTGGCTTCAGTGCTGTTCTGGCTGGGCCACAGCAAGGCGCGGGAGATCGGGGCGATCCTGGAGCCGAAACGGCCATCCGGCGGCTGAGCGGAACAGAAACCGAACAAACCAGTTGCCGAGCACGGACCGGGCGCCTAAACCGGAGTCATGCCGACGCGCACCATCCCGCTCCGCGACCACGCCTTCCGGCCCGACCCATCGGGCGTGCTGTGGTGGGCGGAGCGGCGCTGGCTGCTGGTGGCCGACCTGCATCTGGAGAAGGCGACGGCGCTGGCCCAGCGCTCCCGTCGGCTGCTGCCGCCCTATGACAGCACCGCGACGCTGGCCCGGCTCGGCGCCGCGATCGACCGGCTGGACCCGACCGCCGTGGTGGCGCTCGGCGACAGCTTCCATGATTCGGACGGGGCCGACCGCCTTGCCGCCGAGGATCTGGCCACGCTGACCGGGCTGGCGCGGGGCCGTGACTGGATCTGGGTGCTGGGCAACCACGACCCGGACCTGCCGGCGGCCCTGCCCGGCGATCGGACCGAGGAGCTGCAGGTCGACGGTCTGGTCTGCCGCCACGCGGCCCATGCCGGGGCGTCCGGCGAGATCTCCGGCCATTACCACCCCAAGGCGGCGATCAGCGGCCGCGCCGGGCGGGTGACCGGGCGCTGCTTTGTCGCCGACGAGCACCGGCTGGTGCTGCCGGCGTTCGGCGCCTACACAGGCGGGCTCGACGTGCTCGACCCAGCGATCCGCCGGCTGCTCGGCCCCCTCTTCCATGTCTGGCTGATCGGCCGGACCGGGCTGCATCGCTTTCCCGGCGCCCGGCTGTCGCCGATCGCGCCGCGCTGGATCGCGGCCTGACGGGACCGGCCTCCGCCCGCCTGCCGAAATCCTAGCCTTCGCCCTGCCCCGCCAGGACCGCGCGCACCAGCGGCAGGGTGATCGAGCGGCCCTGGGCCAGGCTGGCGGCGTCGATCTCGGCCACCAGCCGGCGCGCCTCGGCGAAGCTGCGCTCCATCCGCGCCAGCATCGCCTGCACGATCTCAGGCCCCACCGCCAGCTGGCGGTCGGCGAACAGCTTG
>NZ_JANX01000884.1 GCF_000767795.1 Inquilinus limosus MP06
CTGCAGCGCCTCGACCGCCAGCAGCGCCGCCTCGGCATCCGCCGCCGGCTGGGCGCCGCCGATCAGTTCGGCGCCGACCTGGGCGAATTGCCGCTCCGGCCGCAGCTGGGTGCCGCGCACCTGCAGCACCTGGCCGGCATAGGCCAGGCGCAGCGGCCGCGGCGCCGCGGCCAGGCGGGAACGGGCGATGCGGGCCACCTGCACCGTCATGTCGGCGCGCAGGCCCAGCATGCGGCTGCCCATCGGGTCCATCAGGCGGAAGGTGTGGCGCGCCATGCTGGCGCCGACGCCGGACAGCAGCGTGTCCTCGAACTCGACCAGCGGCGGCTTGACCCGGTCGAAGCCGTGGCCGCCGAGGACGGCCATCATGCGTTCGATCACCGCCGCTTCCTGCGCCGCGTCGGGCGGAAGGACGTCGTAGAAGCCTTCGGGGAGAAGGGCGGTGTTGAGCACGTCGGTCATGACGTGCCGCACGCTAGGGCCTTCGCGCCCCCGGCGCAACGGCGAAGGCGCCCCGATCCCCCCATCCTGCGCTCACCCCCCATGCGCCGACAGGTACTTCGCCACCGTCTCTGCAAAGGCCCGGCTGTCGACGGCGAGGTAGGCGTTCTCCTTGCCGCCGTCGCGGAAGAAGCGGGTGACCACGGCGACGATGGCGTAGCCGCCCTTCTCCTTGGTGAAGATCGGGCCGCCGCTGTCGCCCTTGGTCATGTCGCAGTCGTGCTTCATCGTGTGGTCTCGGCGCAGCGACAGGGCATGGCAGCCGCTATGCGCCGTCATCCGGTCCGGCGCGTCCCAGGCATAGCCGGCCAGGACCAGCGGCAGCCAGCGCCCGGCGGCGATCCGCGCCTCGTCATCGGCGGTCAGCCGGTGCACCGCCATGGTGCCGGCCCGGTCGCCGATATCGGCGTCGAGCAGGACGATGGCCCAGTCCGACCCGTAATCGGCGCGCTCATCCTCCTCCCGGTCGGTGTCGGGGCGGTAGCCCGGCGCCAGGGTGACCGAGGCGATGCCGGCCTCCGCCACTGCGTCGTCGCCGTCGCGGCCGGCGCGGAAGCCGCTCGGCGTGTCGCGGTCGCCGTCCTCGCGGAAGAAGCAATGCGCCGCGGTCAGCACCACCCGGCGGCCGACCAGCGTGCCGGTGCAGGTGCCGCCGCTGTCGAAGGCGATCTCGCCGACCGCCGACCAGGGCATGCGGTCGGGCCGGACCATGCGGCGGTCGTCATGGCCGAAGAAATGGTCGCGGATGCCGGGGATGGTGTCGCGGCCCAGGCAATCCGCCGTGTCGGTGCGGGCGTCGCAGCGGCCGGTGCCGATGCCCGGCTCGTCGCAGACGTCGTCGAAGGCGGTGGCGCAGCTGTTGATGTGGTTGCGCCGGGAATAGAACGGCCTGCAGTCGGTGAGGTCGGTGCCGTCCGGGCAGACGCCGGTGCCGATGCCGGGCTCGTCGCAGGCGTCGTCATGCGACCAGTAGCAGCTGTCGTTGCCGCCCGTGCTCAGCGGCCGGCAATCGGTGCTGTCGGTGCCGGCATCGCATTCGCCGGTGCCGATCCCCGGCTCGTCGCACTGGCCGTCGAAGGCCCAGCGGCAGCTGTTGTTGCCGATCTTGAAGGCGGCGCAGTCGGCGTCCGTCGGTCGTCCGCCGCGCCATTCGCCGGAGCCGCCCGAAGCCGCTGCTCGTCGCAGGCGCCGTCCCCGCCCAGCGGCAGCTGTCGTCGGC
>NZ_JANX01000885.1 GCF_000767795.1 Inquilinus limosus MP06
CGAGAGCAGGCCTGTCAGCCACGGCGGAGCCCTACGCCTCCTCCGGCTCGGTCGTGAACAGCAGGGGATAACCCTTCTGGCGGGCGGCGTCGGTGGCCCGGGTCGCCTTGGTCTCGGCGACCTCCTTGGGATAGACGGCGACGACGCACACGCCGCGGCGATGCGCGGTCATCATCACCCGGTAGGCCTGATCCTCGCTCATCCGGAACTCGCCCTTCAGCACCGTCACGACGAAGTCGCGCGGCGTGTAGTCGTCGTTCAGCAGGATGACCTTGTGCAGCCGCGGCTTCTGGGTCTTCGGCTTGATGTCGATGCGGGGCTTGGTCGTGAGGTCGCTCATCGGCTGCTCCTGGCTGGCGCCGCGGCGGAAAAACGGCCGCAGCTTGTCACGGCCCGCAGCGCCCGTCCACCGCCGCGGGCAGCGGCCGGATGCCGCGCGGAGGTCCGCCTCCCGCCCGCGCCGGGTTGCCCTGGCGGCGCGGAGGGACCAGTATCGGGGTTTCGCCATCCCAGCCAGCGCAAACGAGACCGACCGATGCCCGTCATCAATTCGATCGCCGCCCGCAAGGAGGAGATGACCGCCTGGCGGCGCGACCTCCACGCCCATCCCGAACTCGGCTTCGAGGAGGTGCGGACCTCGGGCATCGTGGCGGAGAAGCTGGCCTCCTGGGGCATCGAGGTGCATCGCGGCCTGGCCAAGACCGGCGTCGTCGGCGTGCTCAAGGGCCGCACCGACAGCGGCCGCACCATCGGCCTGCGCGCCGACATGGACTGCCTGCCGATGGACGAGCTGAACGACTTCGCCCACAAATCGACCGTGCCCGGCAAGATGCATGCCTGCGGCCATGACGGCCACACCACCATGCTGCTCGGCGCCGCCCAGTACCTGGCGGAGACGCGCAACTTCGACGGCACCGTGCACTTCATCTTCCAGCCGGCCGAGGAGGGCGGCGGCGGCGGCGACGTCATGGTGCGCGAGGGGCTGTTCGACCGCTTCCCCTGCGACGAGGTCTACGGCCTGCACAACTGGCCGCTGCTGCCGGCCGGCATCGTCGGCGTGCGCCCCGGCCCGATGATGGCGGCGGCCGACATGTTCGACATCCGCATCCGCGGCGTCGGCGGCCATGCCGCGATCCCGCAGACCGCGAAGGACCCGGTGGTGATCGCGGCCCAGCTGGTCGGCGCGCTGCAGACCCTGGTCAGCCGCAACACCAACCCGATGGATTCGGCGGTGCTGTCGATCACCCAGATCCACACCGGCACCACCCATAACGTGATCCCGGACGAGGCCTTCCTGAACGGCACGGTGCGGACCTTCCGCCCCGAGGTGCAGGAGATGATCGTCGCCGGCATCAAGCGCATCGCCGACGGCATCGCCGCCGCCTTCGGGGTCTCGATCGAGGTGAAGTACGATTACGGCTACCCGGCGACCGTGAACCACGCCGACCAGGCCGAGACCGCGGCCCAGGTGGCGGAGCGGATCGTCGGCGCGGGCAATGTCCAGCGCGATGTCGAGCCGTCGCTGGGCGGCGAGGATTTCGCCTATCTGCTGAACGCCCGGCCGGGCGCCTATCTGTTCCTCGGCCAGGCCCGCGCGGCGGGGGACACGATGGTCCACAACCCGCATTACGACTTCAACGACGAGGTCCTGCCGCTCGGCGCCTCGCTGCTCGCGACCCTGGTCGAGACCCAGCTGAAGGCGGGGTGAGAGCTAAGGC
>NZ_JANX01000886.1 GCF_000767795.1 Inquilinus limosus MP06
CTGGCCCAGGCCTCGACAAAATCCCCTCACCCGGAGCCGCTTCGCGTCTCCGACCTCTCCCGCAAGCGGGAGAGGCAACATGTAACGGAACTGGCCCGAACTACTCCGCCGCCGCGCGCCGGCCATCCCGGTCGGCGACGTAGCGGCGGATCGCCTGGCCGAAGGCGGCGAACAGGGCCACCGAATCCGGGTTCTCGCGGAACCTCCATTCCGGGTGCCACTGGGTGGCCAGGCCGAAATAGGGCGCGGCCTCGATCCGCACCGCCTCGATCTGCCCGTCCGGCGCCGTCGCCTCGACCTTGA
The DNA here is from genome assembly GCF_000767795.1 of Inquilinus limosus MP06. Classification (GTDB taxonomy): domain Bacteria; phylum Pseudomonadota; class Alphaproteobacteria; order DSM-16000; family Inquilinaceae; genus Inquilinus; species Inquilinus limosus_E. The sequence goes on from NZ_JANX01000886.1 coordinate 304, forward strand.
GGCCGGCGCCCAGCCGGTCGATGCCCTGGGCATGGATGGTGTTGACCGTGGTCTCGGCCTTGCCGAACAGCGCCGCCAGCGCGCCGCCCTCGGCCAGCGCCACCGGATGGGCCGGGCCGTACTGCACCTCGACCGGCTTGCTGTCGTCGGCGCGGTGGTCGGCACGGCCGGGGATGCGCTCGACATGCTGGTGCAGCGTGCCGCCGCAGACCACGTTCAGCTCCTGCAGCCCGCGGCAGATCGCCAGCACCGGGATGCCGCGCTCGACCGCCCGGCGGATCAGCGGCAGGGTGGTGGCGTCGCGGTCCGGGTCGTGCAGCGTGCCGGGCTCGCTGGCCTCGCCGCCATAATGCTTCGGCTCGACATTCGAGACGCTGCCGGTGATCAGCAACCCGTCCAGCCGGTCCAGCACCGCGTCGATGTCGTGCCAGCCGCCCAGCGCCGGGATCAGCAGGGGCAGGCAGTCCGCCCCCTCCGACACCGCACGGATGTACTTGTCGCCGACGACGTGGAACGGGTGAGCGCCGAGCTGCTTGACGCAGGCGGGAACGCCGACGACGGGACGGGGGGCGGACATGGGCAAGGCTCCTGGACCGGTTCCGTCATATTTCGCCGCCGGGGGCGGGTTCGACCAGCCCCGCGGGGGCGGGAATGGCCCTGCGGCCCGCGCATGGCTCGGGCGGCCCGGCCTGCGTGCCGCCCATGCCGCGACAATGTCTTGTGTTGCCCCTTCCGGCCGGCCGCGATCCGTGGGTATAAGCGATTCAACGAGCGAGAGCGGGGGCCCATGTTCCTGGTTCCGACCTATGTCGCGCAGAGCGCGATCCACGGCCTGGGCGTGTTCGCCGCGGCGCCGATCGCCAAGGGCACGCCGATCTGGCGGTTCGAGCCGGCGATCGACAAGGTGGTGCCGGAGGCCGTGGTGGCGGCGCTGCCCGAGGTGCCGCGCCGCTTCTTCGACACCTACGCCTATCTGTCGCCGGACTTCCCGGGCGGCTATGTGCTGAACGGCGACGACGCCCGCTTCCTGAACCACGACGACGACCCGAACACCGACAATTCGGGGCCGGTGACCCTGGCGGCGCGCGACATCGCGGCGGGCGAGGAGATCACCTGCGACTACCTGGTCTGCTGCATCGAGGAGCGGGACGGCCCGCTGGCGCGCCGGCTGGAACCGGCGGAGTCGTGAGCGGCGACCTGCGGCTGCGCCCGATCCGCGAGGCGGATCTCGACGCCGTGCGCCGGCTGCAGGCGGACTCCTTCGCGGCGCTGGCCGGCGACATCCACAGCCCGGCGCAGATCGCGGCGCATGTCGACCTGATCATGGCGCCGGACTATGCCGGCGAGCTGCTGTCGAACAACCTGCTGGTGGCCGAGGCGCCGGACGGCGCCGTGGTCGCCACCGCCGGC
>NZ_JANX01000887.1 GCF_000767795.1 Inquilinus limosus MP06
GGCCCTGCCCCCGCCATGGGTCGGCTGCCGACCAGAAGCGGATCGACGCCGACCCTCCTGGCCTCCCCGAAGCGGACATCGGCGGCGATCCTATCTCGCCCAAAAGCGGACAGGGTGCACGGAGGATCGGATCGTCATCGCTCCTGGTTCCGGCGGCCGGGCCGGGCGTGAATGCCGGAGAGAGAGAGACTGGCCTCGCGGCAGCTTTGGGCGCGCTCCATCCGGTCAGGCCGACAGAAAAGGGCGGAAAGGGGGCCGTTCTCAGCCTGTTTGACGCATCAGGTCGGATGATCTGCGGACCTGTCCGGGCCATGAGTGTCAGGTCCCGGGTAAGGCGTCCAGGGAAAGCCGAACAGGCCGCTTCATCGACCATGGGCCCGTTAGCTCTTTTTCGAATGGCGCCAGGGTCCGGCTCCACTCAACTCCCATCGGAGCGCTGAAACGCAGCTTCAGGATCCATCCCGTATCGGCCATGCAGAACAAATAGACCCGCGACGAGAGGGGCCGGACCTCGCCGTCGAACATGTGGGAATACTCGAACTCCGCCATCTCCATGACGGCGTCTGGACCAAACGCACCGCGACGCTCCGAAACCAGTCGGGCCGACCGGCGGGTGCGGGTTATCGCCTCCTTGTTCGCCTGAAACTCCGTATCGCAGGACGCAGCGGTCCCCGGGGAACGCTCCAGCCACGTCACCGGATAGATGAAGATCACAGCGAGTGGCCCGCCCTTCGCGGGCGGAGCCTTGTAGCCGGCAACCGTGCCGCCGGGATTCACGTTGTCTCTCGATAGATCCGTCCGGACAAAATCCCCGATTGACACCGGAAAAGTAAATCCGGACGCAGCATCAGCGTAGGGTCCTTCGGCCTGGATGACCTCGGGGCCAGTCCTGCCCGCTATTCCGGAATCGATCCCGGGCGACGTTGATTGGCAGCCGGCGACTATCAGGGCCGTCGGCAGCAAAATTGCTCGCAGCAGCTTCATTTCCCCCCCCTTGTGCCGCCCCAAAAAAGAGGCCGCACATCACCAGGATGTCGCGAGGAGTTGGCGACTGTCGAGCCCCAATGAGCGACCGTCTCAAAGAAGCGTTTGTCCTCGCTTCAGGAAGGACGGGTGGCTTGAATCGCAAGCCGGAGCAACGAGTGCGACATGGTTGTGCCTCCTGACCGCAACGGGTCGCATCCAGTCACGTCCACTTCAAGGCGCCGAGTCGGATGGCCGGTTTCGGGCACTCCGTAACCGACCGGGCCGACCGGAAAGGGTCGATAGCGGCCAGTTGAGCATAGCGTGCAGAGCCGATGTCGATGGCCTGCGGCGGCGTTCAGGAAACGGCTTGAGGTCTCAGCTCCGCCGTCCGGCGGGAGCCATCCTGATCGGTAAACACAATGTGCAATTGCTTTAATTGGCGATTTTGTTCATGATGTGTTCTATGAGCAAGGCGCAGTTCGTCTCCACCCAGCAACCCGCCGCACCGGCCCCCGATCGGGCCGATGCCGAGCAGGCGGTACGCATACTCGACCGGCTGACCGAGATGGCGATGGAGCGTGCCGAGGCCATGCATGCCGCCTCCCTGGCCGCGATCGGGGCCGGCGACGCCGCCACGACCAGGGATCTCGAACTCTCGCTCGACCGCATCGCCCGCGGCGTCCGCCGCCTGCTGGCGCTGAAGCTGCACCTCGCCCAGAAGCGCCAGGAGATGGCGGAGAAGA
>NZ_JANX01000888.1 GCF_000767795.1 Inquilinus limosus MP06
GGCCGCGGCCTCGGCGACGCTCGGCTCGTTGGCGGCCAGCAGCACGGACGCGCCCTCGGCGGCGAAGCGGCGGGCGATGGCGGCGCCGATGCCGCGGCTGGCGCCGGTGATGACGACGGTCTTGTCGGTGAAGCGGGGCATGGGGTCTCTCCCGGATGTGCTTTTGCGTCTAGCGGGCGAAGTCGTTGTCGGACTGGGCCAGCAGCTTCTCCGCCGTGAAGCGGTCGGTGATCAGGATGTTGATGTGGCGGCCGAGGAGCGCGCCGCGGATCGCCGCCACCTTGCGGGCACCGCCGGCGACGCCGACGATGCGCGGGATGGTGCCGATCTCGTCCAGCGACATCGAGATCACGCGCTCGTCCAGCGGCGTCTGCACCGGGGCGCCATAGGCGCCGAAGAAGCGCAGGCAGATATCGCCGACGCCGCCGTTCCCGGCCACAGCCTCCAGCTCCGCGCCGGTGAAGACGTTGCCGCTGTTGGCCAGCATCTTCGACGGCTCGACCGCACCGATGCCGACCAGCGCCAGGGTGATGCGCCGCCACTGCTCCATCGTCGCCCGGACATAGGGGTCGGCCAGGAGGGCGCGCTTGGCCGAGGCCGATCCGGCGACGCCGGGGGCGGGCAGGAGCTGGGGCTGCGACCCGGTCAGCTGGGCCAGGCGCGTGGTCAGGTGGGTGGCGTGACCCTGCACCGCGGGGTTGCCCATGCCGCCCAGCATCTGCACCACCCGCTCGGCCGCCACCCGCTTCAGCGGGTTGACGGCGTCGACCATGCGCAGCAGCGACGCGCTCCAGGACGAGATGCCGATGATCTCGCCGGGGTCCAGCGTCGTCTCCAGGAAATGCGCCGCGGCGTCGCCGATGCCGGCCAGGATCGAATCCTCGCGGTCCTCGCCGCATTCGGCGACGATCGCCTCGGCCAGGCCGAAGCGGTCGCGCAGCCCCGTCTCCAGGTCGACATAGGTGCCGCGCGGGGCGTTGATGGTGATGCGGACGATCGATTCATCCTCGGCCCGCTTCAGCAGGCGCGAGATCGTCGCCTGCGAGATGTGCAGCCGCTGCGAGATGTCGGACTGCTTCAGCCGGTCGACATAGTACATCTGCGCCACCCGGGTGATCAGGCGAAGCTCGTTGACGCGGCTCATCGGAAGGCTGCCTCGATCATCGGTTGCCGGTTCGGCTGGCTCGAAAATTTATGCATCACAGCCTAATTATTCAGACGCCGGTCGATATCCGGTCAAGCGGAAGCTGCGCGGCGCGCGTGGCTTTTTCACAGCACACCTCACAGTCATTGCGAGGAGGCGAAGCCGACGAAGCAATCCATCGTCCCGCACCGAGCGGATGCATGGATTGCTTCGCTGCGCTCGCAATGACGGTGTCGGACTTCGGAAAAGGCTCGCAACGGAGAGGAAGCGTCAAGCGGCGTCATCCTTTCGAGTGAACGCCCGGATGGCCGGGCAGAACGGCTTGACGCACCTCTGACTCGTGGATAGCATGAATTTAAATCTGACTATGAATAATTATTCAATCCGGAGGAGCGGTGCTCGACCCCAACGCCCCCATTCGTCCCCGACGCGGTCCTCGACCCGGCGCGCATCGCCGCGGCGGACGGGGCCGGGCGGGCGCGCGTCCTGGCCGGGGCGGCGGCGGAGATCCGCGGCTCCGTGCTGCGCATGATCGGGCAGGCCGGCCTCGGACATGTCGGCGG
>NZ_JANX01000889.1 GCF_000767795.1 Inquilinus limosus MP06
GCGAAGAGCAGGCTCACGGCGCGGCGACGGTCGGAAACAGCCGCGGCGGGAAGACGTGGCGGCCGTCGACCAGCGACAGCGGCGCGACCCCCTGCACCGCGCCCAGCGGCAGCTCGGCATAGAGATGCGGGAACAGCGCGCCGCCGCGCGACGGCTCCCAGCGCAGCGCGGCCCCCAGCCGGTCCGGGTCGACCGCCACCAGCACCAGCCCGTCCCGGCCGGCGAAGTGGCGCGCCGCCGTCTCCTCCGCCTGCTCGGCGGTGGAGAAGTGGATGAAGCCGTCCTTGTGGTCGACGGCGGAGCCGCGATAGGCGCCGGCCGCCTCGGCCGCCGCCCATTCCGCGGCGCTGCAGATCTTGTAGATGGTCATGGCGGCCGAACCCTAGGGAAGCGGTCCTCGCCCGTCAATCGCGGGGCCGGGCCAACGGATCGTGATCGTTGCAGAATGCGAATCGTATGCGGCCGCGCGTTGCAAATTGCGAGAGCGGGTTCGCGATCAAAAGGCGCTTGGAATAAAAATTGCCGCTTGGGGTCTGAAATCGGAACAAACAGGCGATTTTGGCCATGGGACGTCGATCTCATCCCTCCAGCCCATGCCGTCCGGCCCGGCCGCGCCTCTGGCACGCCCCTTGCACCGAAGGACGGCATTAACCTTGGGAGGGGCCCAAATGGGCGACATTGCGATGACGGATAATCTGGCGGTTGTCGAGTTGAAGACGCCGATGACCTATGCCCTGGATATGGTGACGGCGATGGGCGACCCCGGCATCACCACGGTTCCGACGAAGCCGACCGCCGGCATGCTGGCGGCGGGCGCGCGGGCCGGCGGCGTCACGGTCGAGGTGGCCTGGCGGGTGTTCCAGGCGATGGTCAACGCCGCCGACTGACCGGCCGGCCGATGCTGAGCGGCAGGGGCTCGAGCACGGCCCCGCCGCCGGCGTCCCCGGTCCCGGCCTCCGCACCGGTCGGCAGCAGGATGGTGATGCGGGTGCCGACGCCGGGCTCGCTGTCGATCATCAGCATGCCGCCATGGCTTTCGACCAGCGCCTTGGCCAGCGGCAGGCCCAGCCCCGATCCCTCGCGCGGCCGTCGCGACAGCTTGCGGGCCTGGCGGAACGGCTCCAGCGCCAGGGCGATCTCCTGCTCGTTCATGCCGATGCCGGTGTCAGCCACGGTGATGCGCACCGACCGGGCCACCGCCGTCGCCTCGATCGTGACGCGGCCGCCATCGGGCGTGAACTTGACCGCGTTGGTCAGCAGGTTGATCAGGATCTGGCGCAGCCTCAAGGGATCGGCGTGCAGCAGCGGCAGGTCGCGCGCCACGCGCTGCTCGATGGTGATGCCATGCGCCTCGGCGCGCTGCGCCACGAGGCTGACCGCCCCCTCGATGTCGCTGGCCAGGTCGACCGGCTCCGGCTGCAGCTCCAGCCGGCCGGATTCGACGCGCGACAGGTCCAGCACGTCGTTGACCAGCGCCAGCAGATGCTGGCCGGAGCGGTGGATGTCCTCGGCATAGCCACGGTAGCGGTCGGGCAGCGGCCCGAGATGGGCGTCCCGGATCAGCTCGGAGAAGCCTAGGATCGCGTTCAGCGGCGTGCGCAGCTCGTGGCTCATATGGGCCAGGAAGGTGGTCTTGGCGTTGTCCGCGGCCTCGACCGCCTGCATCGCGTCGCGCATGCGCTGCTCGGCCACCCGCTCGGCGGTGAT
>NZ_JANX01000890.1 GCF_000767795.1 Inquilinus limosus MP06
GGCTGTGGGGGCGGCGGCAGCCGGTTCCGCGACAGGCTCGGCCGGCCGCTCCACGTCGCCGAGCAGGCCGCGCAGCCAGGCACCGGCGACGCAGCCGGCCAGATAGGCGACGAAGAACAGCAGCGCCGTCTCCAGCAGCAGGCCGCTGCGCCCGCCGAGCCATCGGAACAGGGCGACGACCAGCCCGAGGAGCCAGACCAGGGCCCCCCATTTCAGCCAGTCCGGCAGCCAGGGCTCGCCGGCCCGCCGCTCCTCCCCGGAGACCGTCATCCAGCCGATGGCTGCCCCGAGCACCAGGGCGAGAAGGCTCCAGAGCCAGTAGGTTTCGATCAGGTAGACCATGATCCCCGCGCCCCCTCAATTCACGAGAAAGTCGATCCGGCGGTTCCGGGCCCTGCCCTCCTCCGTGTCGTTCGACGCGATCGGGCGGGTGCTGCCATAGCCCTCGGCCGCGAGGCGGCTGCCGGCGATGCCGGCGGTCTCGAGATAGCCGGCCACGGCTTCCGCCCGCCGTTTCGACAGATCGAGATTGGCCGTGGCGTCGCCGGAGGAGTCGGTATGGCCGGAGATCTCGATCCGCGCCTCGGGACAGCGCTGGGCCACGCCCACGAGGTTGTCCAACAGACCGGCGGAATCGGCGGAGATCGTCGCCTTGCCGGTGTCGAACAGGATCGCGCCCCTGGCCAGCAGCGCGCTGAACAGGCCCTGGCAGGTGGCGGCGTCCACCGCCGGCTCCGGCGGCTTCAGCGCGATCCAGACATCGGCCATGTAGCGGTGCGGCAGCGCCGCCGCGAAGGCCCCCTGGATGTCGATCACGGCCTTAGCATACAGCGCCTGGCCGGACAGCCTGGCGTTGGTGCCGGACAGGGCCAGCGTGCCCTGGGCCAGGCGCGAGAGCTGGCCCAGCCCGGTCAGCGCCGCCTCGCCGAAGCCCTCCGGCGCGCCCGCCCCGAGGGCCAGCTGGTCCTTCACCGTCTCGCCGAAGAACAGCCGCCGCGCCGCCTCCACGATGCCCTGATGCGTCTGGTCGTCCGGATAATAGCCGGACAGGGTCAGGCTGCCGTCCGCCTTCTCCGCGGTCAGGGTGTAGGGCGAGATCGTCGCGGGCGTGATGTCGACCGAGGCCAGCTGGAAGCCCTGCGGCAACCCGGTGCGGATCGCCGTCGCGATCCCCTCGCCGCTGACGCCGGCCTTGGCGGAGCCGCTGATCGAGAGCCGGCCGTCGTCGAGCACGGCCTTGCCGTCGGTCAGCCGGGCGAGCTGCGCCAGGCCCAGCTTCGCCGCCGCCAGGAAATCACCGGCCGGCGCGCCGCGGGCGACCTGTAGCGCGTCAATGATCCTGGTTCCGGGGAAGGAAGCGGCCGCGGCGGCGGCCAGCGCGGCCCGCGCCTCCTCCGACGGCACTGCGCCGCCGAAGATCAGCGTGTGGCCGTCGCTCTGCGCGCTCCAGGCATAGGGCTTCAGCTCGGGCGGCAGGATCTCCACCTTCGCCAGGGTCACGCCGCCCGGCAACGCCTTGGTGCCGGCCATTGTCGCCTGATAGACGGCCGCGGTCGACGCCTCGCCGGCGATCGAGTAGCCGGCATCGCTCAGCGACACGCTGCCCTGCGACAGTGTCGCCGCCTGGGCCAGGCCGTAGGCGGCCGCCGCAACGAAGCTGCCCGGCGCGCCGGAAGCGTAGGTCGCCTCGTCCCGGATCTCGACA
>NZ_JANX01000891.1 GCF_000767795.1 Inquilinus limosus MP06
AGCCATGTGAAGCGCCACCTCGCCCGCCTGGCCGGGGCGCGGCGGCGGGTACTATCCTATCTCGAGGAGGGCGACCTCTCGGCCATCGACCGCCAGGCCGAAGGGGGATTCGACGTGCTCAGGCGCGTGTCCCGCGCCGCCTCCGGCCGCGGGCTCGACCACCGGGCGATCTTCGGTTTCTCCGACCGCACGGCGCCGCGGCTGCTGGCCTTCCTGCGGCGTCATGGCGGGTCGCTCGGCCACCTGTCGGGGCTGCGCTACTCGGGCGAGCTGGGCCACCCCTTCCATGTGCTGGATGACGAGACGGTGATCCTGTCGCTCGACCATCCCTTCGTGCCGGAGGGGCGCTTCGCCTCGCTGCTGGTGCATGACCGCGACCTGGCGGCCAGCCTGACCCAGGGCTTCGAGACGCTGTGGCAGAAGGCGCTGCAGGACCTGCGCGAGATCCGCTTCCTGCCGCGGCAGCCGGGGCCGTCCTGAGCCCTGCGGCGCCGTTGTCCTATCGGCAAGGCGGCGGGGATGGTATAGAGCGTGCGAATTGGTCGCAAACCCGGTCCCGTCCGCCCGGGTCCCGGTTGGAGGTATGGCCCAGATGCTGGCCACTGTGTTCGCCCCGAAGTTCCTGATCGTCTACGCCTACATCGCCTCCGCGCTGTGGGTGCATTTCCGCGGCCAGGTGCGGCACCGCTTCACCCGCCAGCTGACCGACCATTCGACTTTCTTCGCGCCGATCAACTGCTTCATGTACCTGTTCTCGCGGGTGCCCAGCACGCCCTATCACGACCCGCGCAGCTTCCCGGAGCTGCAGGCGCTGAAGGACAACTGGCACATCCTGCGCGAGGAGGCGCTGCGGCTGCAGGAGGAGGGCGACATCAAGGGCTCGGACAAGCTCGACGATGTCGGCTTCAACTCCTTCTTCCGGCGCGGCTGGAAGCGCTATTACCTGAAGTGGTACGGCGACCCGCTGCCCTCGGCCGCGGCGCAGTGCCCGAAATCGGTCGAGCTGGTGCAGAAGATCCCCGGGCTGAAGGCGGCGATGTTCACCTCGCTGCCGCCGGGCGGCAAGCTGGTGGCGCATCGCGACCCCTATGCCGGCTCGCTGCGCTATCATCTCGGCCTGATCACGCCGAATGACGACCGCTGCCGGATCGTGGTCGACGGCAAGTCCTACAGCTGGCGCGACGGCGAGGACGTGGTCTTCGACGAGACCTTCATCCACTACGCCGAGAACTTCTCGGACGAGAACCGGGTGATCCTGTTCTGCGACGTCGAGCGGCCGATGCGGTTCCGCTGGGCGCTGGCGGTGAACCGCTTCTTCGCCAAGTACCTGATCCAGGCCGGCGCCACCCGCAACGCCGACGGCGACAAGGTCTCGGCCCTGAACAAGGCCTTCAGCTACATCTACCCGATCCGGGCCTTCTTCAAGAAGGTGAAGAAGAAGAATCGCAAGCTGTACTACGCGATCAAATACGTCTTCTTCGGCGGGCTGCTGGCGGCGTTCCTGGCGCTCGCCTGATCGCCTTTCTTCGGACACGCCGCCGCGCCACCGTATCGGCCGGCCGTTTCCCGCACGAGGCGTGATCCGCGGTGACATCCATGACGCATGAGGGCGGCCCCGCCGCCTTCGACCGCTTCGTCGCCATCGACTGGTCCGGCGCGGTCGGCGCCTATGGCGGCGTCGCCGTGGC
>NZ_JANX01000892.1 GCF_000767795.1 Inquilinus limosus MP06
GCGGGAGAGTCTAGCACCGTGATCCGGGCGTTGCCTCTCCCACAACGCCACCCCTACCGTCATTGCGAGGAGGCGAAGCCGACGAAGCAATCCACCGTCCCGCAAGGGCTGCATGGATTGCTTCGCTGCGCTCGCACTGACGGTGCCAGGAAGGCGATATCGCTTGAATGTGTGCGGGTCCCCGCCTTCTCTCAGGCCGTCCTGTGTGGATTTCCGCACAGATCCGCCCTCGGCCGCCGCCTCTCTCGGAGGAAGGGTCCTTTCCAATCAACAACATGGCGGAATTCGGGCAGGAACGCCTCGTCTGGCACGGCACTTGCGACATGGGGAGGGCCGTCCGCAAGAAGGGCATCCCCGGGGCGGCAGGAAACCCCATTGCCGGCCCGGCCGCGATCATCGCGGCCCGTGCCCCGAGGAGTGTGTGCCATGGCCTCTCACGCCGCCGACGCGACGCCGCGTCCGCCCGTGCCCTTCTACCGCCATCTCTACGTCCAGGTGCTGATCGCGGTGGTGATCGGCGTGCTGCTCGGCCATTTCTGGCCGGAGACCGGGGCGTCGCTGCAGCCGCTGGGCGACGGCTTCATCAAGCTGGTGAAGATGATCATCGCGCCGGTCATCTTCCTGACCGTCGTCACCGGCATCGCCAGCATGCACGACCTGGAGAAGGTCGGCCGGGTCGGCGCCAAGGCGATGATCTACTTCCTGGTGTTCTCGACCCTGGCGCTGATCGTCGGCCTGGTGATCGCCAATCTGGTCCAGCCGGGCGCCGGCCTGAACATCGACCCGGCGACGCTGGACCCGAAGGCGGTGGAGAAATACACCACCCAGGCGCATGACCAGTCGATCGTCGGCTTCCTCCTGAACGTCATCCCGACGACGATGGTCAGCGCCTTCGTCGGCGGCGACATCCTGCAGGTGCTGTTCGTCTCGGTCCTGTTCGGCATCGGCCTCGCCATGACCGGCGAGAAGGGCGCGCCCGTGCTGAACTTCCTGAAGGCGGTGTCGGGCGCCGTGTTCAAGGTCGTCGCCATCCTGATGAAGGCGGCCCCGATCGGCGCCTTCGGCGCCATGGCCTTCACCATCGGCAAGTTCGGCATCGGCTCGGTGATCAACCTGGCCTTCCTGGTCGGCACCTTCTACGTCACCGCGATCATCTTCGTGGTCGTCGTGCTCGGCGCCGTCGCCCGCTACAACGGCTTCTCGGTGCTGGCGCTGATCCGCTACATCAAGGCCGAGCTGCTGCTGGTGCTGGGCACCAGCTCGTCGGAGGCGGCGCTGCCGTCGCTGATGGAGAAGATGGAGCGCGCGGGCTGCGCCAAGCCGGTGGTCGGCCTGGTGATCCCGACCGGCTATTCCTTCAACCTCGACGGCACCAACATCTACATGACCATGGCGGCGCTGTTCATCGCCCAGGCGACGAACACGCACCTGTCCTATGGCGACGAGATCCTGCTGCTGCTGGTGGCGATGCTCAGCTCCAAGGGCGCGGCCGGCGTCACCGGCTCGGGCTTCATCACCCTGGCGGCGACGCTGTCGGTGGTGCCGACCGTGCCGGTCGCCGGCATGGCGCTGATCCTCGGCGTCGACCGCTTCATGTCGGAGTGCCGGGCGCTGACCAACATCGTCGGCAACGCCGTGGCGGCGGTCGTCGTCGCCCGCTGGGAG
>NZ_JANX01000893.1 GCF_000767795.1 Inquilinus limosus MP06
GAAGCCGGCTTGGCGGGGATGAAGCCATGAAGAGATCAGCGGACAACGGCTTGACCCCGGATCAATACGACGCCTGGTTCCGCCGGAAGGTCGCCGAAGGCATTGCCGACGCCCGCGCCGGGCACGTCCTTTCAGGAGAGGACGTCGAGGCTGAATTCGCTGAACGGCGAGCGGCGACACTGCACGGGATCGGCAAGCAGGCGGCTCCCAAATAGCTTGGCTGTCTTGTGCCGGCTTGAGAGATCGTTTGGAAATGCGCTGGCGTGAGTCGGCTGGCGGTGGTGTCGAGAACCGGAGCGCAGCGCACATTGGTGCGTGAGCACCGGAAGCGGAGACACCGCCGTCAGACGGCCGCGCCAGTAGCATTTACAAGCGGTCACTCCCCCGCCACCGCGCCCAGGCTGGCGACCACGACCAGGGCGATGCCGGCGAGCTGGGCCGGGCTGAGGGCCTGGCCCAGCACGGCGAAGCCGATCAGCGTGCCCAGCGCCGGCTCGGCGCTCATCAGGATGCCGAAGGCGCGGGTCGGCATCCGCCGCAGGGCCATCATCTCGAGCGCGTAAGGCAGGAGCGGCACCAGGATGGCGAGGCCGATGGTGATGCCCAGCACCGCCGGCGGGATGTGGCCGCCGCTCTCCGCCAGCCCCCAGGGCGTGGCCACCACCGCGGCGACCGCGATCGACATGGTCAGGCCCTGCAGCCCGTCGAAGGCTTGGCCGACGCGCTTCATCAGCAGGATGTAGATCGCCCAGCCGAGGCCGGCGGCGAGGGCGAATCCGGCGCCGACCGGATCGACGGTCCAGGCGGACCCGTCATGCACCAGCAGCACGACGCCCGCCAGCGCCAGCACCGGCCAGAGCGCGTGCCAGGCACGGCGCATGCCGAGGGCGGCGACGCCGAGCGGCCCGAGGAACTCGATCGCCGTGGCCAGGCCCAGCGGGATGCGGTTCACCGCCTGGAAATAGCACAGCGTCATGCCGGCCATCGCCGCGCCGAGCAGGATCGCGCCGCGCCATTGCGACCAGGAATAGGATAGGATCCGCGGCCGGGTGATCAGCACCAGCAGCACCGCCGCCCAGGCCAGCCGCAGCCAGGTCGTGCCCAGCGGGCCGAAGCTCTCCAGCGTCGGCTTGGCCAAAGCGGCGCCGAGCTGCACCAGGGTCATCGAGCCGACCGCCATCAGCGCGGCGGCGGCGACGCCCCCGGTCAGGCCCGGCCTGGTCTCGGAATCGGTGGTCATGCTGCGGCCCGGTGGTTGCGGGACCCGCACCATAGCGGAGAGCGGCGCGGGCAGGTATCGTGATAGTCCTGATATCCGCATAAGGGATCGTTATGGTCCGGGATCTCGACCTCGGCCTGCTGCGCGCCTTCGCCACGGTGGTCGAGGCCCGCAGCGTCAGCGGCGCGGCCGAGCGGCTGGCGCGGACCCAGGCGGCGGTCAGCATGCAGCTGCGCCGGCTGGAGGAGGATGTCGGCCAGCGCCTGCTGGACCGGTCGCCCCGCGGCATCCGCCTGACCGAGGCGGGCGAGACGCTGCTGCGCTATGCCCATCGCGCGCTCGGCGCCAGCGAGGAGGCGCGGCGGGTGCTGGCCGGGCGGCAGGTCGCCGGCACGGTCCGGCTGGGCCTGCTGGAGGATGTCGCGGTCGCCGCCTGCCCCGCGCCCT